>CAZEXX010000018.1:0-1205 GCA_964516885.1 uncultured Anaerolineales bacterium
CCGGCTGCACGACCAGATCACGATACAACGCCGGGAATCCGGCGACATCGGCAATCACGTCGTCATGAATGACTCGCCCACGGCTGAGAATCACGGCGCGTTTGTTCACCGCGGTCAAACTGTCGATATGGTGCGTGGTCAGAAGCACGGTGCACCCTTCCTCTGACAGAGCCGCCAGCAACTCCGTCAGCCTGTCAGCTGCCAGAGGATCCAGCCCAGTATAGGGCTCGTCCAGCAACAACAGCCGGGGGCGGTGCAGCATAGTTCGAGCGACGGCCAAGCGCTGCTGCATGCCTCGAGAATAACTGCGCACCAGGTCATCCCGACGGTCCGCCAGATCCACCCGTTCCAGAAGTTCCGCAATACGAGCATCCGGGCCCGCCAATCCGTACATCCGCGCGTAGAAGAGCAGATTCTGCTCAGCGGAAAGGTCGTCATAGAGCAGCGTACGATGCGACAGGTATCCGATCTGCCGGCGCACCGTCGACCCCGCCTTCAGGGGATCAAGTCCGGCGATGCGCACCGTCCCGGAGGTGGGCCGGATCAGCGTCGCCACCGTGCGCAACAGCGTGGTCTTGCCTGCGCCGTTGGGGCCCACCAGGATCACGAACTCGCCATCCCCCACCGCCAGGTTCACCCCGGCAAGTGCCGTCCGTGGGCCAAAAGACTTGGTGAGGTCGGAAATCTGTAGCATCATGGCTCGGTCCGAACTCCTGAGGGCAATAGAAACACGGCTAGCGTCCTCGCGGCAGATACTGGCGAACTTTGCGCTTCATCGCTGCCCGCCCGCGCTCGTACTCTTGATCGGTCAAGTCGCCGTTGGCATAGCGCTCCTCGAGAGCGACGATGTCGGCCACGGTGTCACGAGCGGCATCAGGCATGGGCGGCGTCGGCTGAGCCTGCCAAACCTGATAGGTCACGAGCGCGGCGACAACCAAAACCACGCCCCCAGTGAGTGCCTCGCTGCCTGGATCGCGTTGTCGTGGTCCAGATCTCTCGGCAGGCGTCTCGACACGTGTCGCGGCTTCCACCGCCACGGCACTATCCTGCGGGACAAAGCGCAGCACGAGTGGCACGCCCGAAGCGTACGGACCCGCAGTATAGGACGCGGCAGGTCCCATCTGCGTGTCCATCATCCCCCTGAACTCCACGCCGGGGCCCTCCAACCCAATCTCACTGCCGTTGACGATGATCACCACTGACTC
>CAZEXX010000018.1:1305-25274 GCA_964516885.1 uncultured Anaerolineales bacterium
GTGCGCTCCCCAGCGTTGCCAATCAGGTAATACTCAGCAATCTGCAGCCGATCTCCCGTCGGGACGATAAAGAGGTGAGCTTGATCGACCTGCACCAGGGAAACATCATCTGTGGCTTCATAGATCTGGATATCGGCAACTGTCTCGCCGCCGAGGTTGGCCGGCTCGGAGTAATAGGAGACATCCTGATAGATAATGTGCGCCAGGAAGTCATTGCCGGCTTCTGCCTCAAGATCCGCGAAACGGAAGGTGCCGTCAGCGTCCAGGGTCGATGTGTAAGTACTTGTCCATTCGGCATCGCTGTAGAACTGCACGGTTACTGGAGCACCCGCGGGAATGGTGCCGCCGGACGTTCCGTTCGTGACTTCGCCGGTAACGACCCCGTCGCCGGTCGCCTGAGCAGCAGCGCCACCCGCCCAAAAGGAGCACAGCGACAGTATCACCGCCCCACATAACCACCACCTCGTCCGCCGCATCATCGTGGGTCTCCCTCTCCCAGCTGCCTGCCACATCCGGGGCAGAAAACGTGATCCGGCTCCACACGCCGTCCGCAGTATGGGCAGAAGTTCACCGGCTCGTCTCGATCCATCGCCCCAACCGGCACTACGCCGGCAGCACGTGCGCCGGCGGCGCGTGGCAGTTGACTCACCGGCAGATCGGCATCTCGTTGCGCAGTCACAGCCGCTTCCACGCCGACTTGTTCGGAACGATCATCGACAGCAACAGAGTCGGAGCGCACTTGTCGCACCCAGGTGTCGATGACGCGGTCACCATCAACACGCACACTGCGGAAAGGCCGTGCTACATAGGCAGCGACCAGGATCAGGGCTGCCACACTGACTAGAATCGTTCCAAGGCTCATGTCTTGCCCCCCATTAGTTGCCAGACGAGCCCAGAAGCGCATCAAGCTCGACGCTCAACATTTCGGCGGTCACCGCGCCGACGTGGGTATACGCCACGCGGCCCTGCTGATCTACGATGAACGTCTCCGGGATGCCGGTAATGCCGTACAGTCCAGCCACACGCTCTCCTGTATCCATACCTACCGGATATGTCGTCCCGAATTCGGCCAGGGCGGCCTCGACGGCTTGCTGCTCATCCTGATAGGCGACACCCACAAAGTTCACTCCCCGATCGCGGTAGGCCTCCCACGACTCTTGCAGGTCCGGCATCTCGTCTTTGCACGGCGGACACCAGGTCGCCCAGAAATTGACCAGCACCACCTGACCGCGAAGGTCGTTCAGTGAAAGGGAGATGCCATCGAGAAGCGTCAGACGGAAATCGGGCGCCGGCTGTCCCACCAAGGGCCGCCCGACGCCATCCGCGATCATCCCGTGAGAGGCCCCCCACATCGCCCAACCTGCGCCGGCGAGCAGCGCTATGCCAACGAGAACAGCTATCGTGTTTCCCAAACGCGTCTTCAGTCGCGGGGAGACGGCCAGCGCACCCCCAGCCAGGAAGACAATGCCCCCCAACCACAGGAAGTTGACCAGCGAGTTGATCACAATCTTGAACGTAGCTACATCACCATCATCGGACCACCCGGACAGGATCATATACAGGTCCTCGCGGATCCCGGCGCGAAGCGCCGGCACCGTCAGCGATTGGTCACCGTCCAGATAGCGGTTCAACCGTGGCTGCAGCCCGGCCAGATACTCGCCGTCGCGGTAGACCGAGACCACTGCACTGGTTGAGGTATGATCGTCGACGAGTTCCTGCTGCAGTTGCTCGTAAACCAGCGTGTAACTCCCCACTGTGATGGGCTTCGTGAGCTCAAGGGATCGTTCCTGCTCGAAGGGATAGAGCCGCGTTCCCAGGACACCCACGGCCATCAGAACCACGCCCACGTGCACCAGGTATCCACCGTACTTGCGGCGTTGCTGGCGGAAGAGCCCCCACAGCGCATTCAGTGGTGCCTCGCCCGTGCGCCGAACACGTGCCACGGTTCCTGTCACAAACTCCGCCAGGGTGACCACGCCCGCGAGACCCACAACCGAGAATCCGACCAGCGAGATCGGATCGGTGAACCCGGCGATCGCCGCGCCGGCGGGCACCAGGAGCGCTCCCATCACGATCAGCCACAGATTGGCACGCAATCGACGTAAGGTCGCCGTCGCTCGCCCGAGTAACGGGCACAGACCGATCACCAGGACCAAGACACCGAACTGCGGTCCGGTCACCTGATCAAACCAGGCCGGGCCGGCCTCAAAGCGTTGGGAGAAGAAGACAGACGTGATCGTGGGCAGGACGCTGCCGATGAAGACCGACAGAGTCAACATAGAGAGCAGAACCAGCGTCAGGAAGAACAACCCGTCACGTGACAGCAGACTCTCAAAGCTCTGCTGCGACCGCAACTCTCTGCGCCGGCTGTAGAGCAGCCCAAAGGATCCCACCAGTGTCACAGCGATCGCCGACAGGAAAAAGTCGCCCAGATTGGACGCCGGATAGGCGTGCACTGACTGAATCATCCCGGACCGCGTGGCAAAAGTGCCGAAGAGCACCAGGACGAACGAGAAGATGACCATTACAAGGTTCCAGGTGCGGAAACCGCGTCTCTCCTCCTGCATCACGGCGCCGTGCAGGAGCGCCGTGGCGGTGAACCAGGGCAACAGCCCGGCATTTTCAACCGGGTCCCAACCCCAATAGCCCCCCCACCCGAGCACATCATAGGCCCAACGCATCCCCAGCAGCAATCCCAGCCCCAATCCCAACCACGAGACCAACGTCCATGTCCGCAAACCGACCGTCCAACCGTCGAACTTGCGTGTCACCAGCGCCGCCATAGCAAAGGCAAACGGCACGGCTAGCCCAACATAGCCCACATAGAGGGCCGGCGGGTGGAAGATCATCCCCGGATGGCGCAGCAGCGGATTGAGGCCCTGGCCATCCGGCAGCGGTTGCGGCAGCATAGCGAAGGGATTCGAGAGAAACAACGTCACGGCAACGAAGAACGCGGTGATCAGGCAGAGAAACACGCTTGCCCAGGGCACCAGGGCTCGGGCCTTCTCCGAGGGGCGCGCCGTCGCCAGTGCTGCGAACAGCGCCTGCAAGAAGCACCAGAGCAGCAGGGACCCCTCCTGGCCCGCCCAGACCGCCGAGACCTTCAGATAGAAAGGCATCAAGAGCGACGAGTGCTGAGCTACATAGCGCACCGAGAAATCATTGTTCAAGAATGCCGAGAGCAGCAACATTAGCGCAACACCCAGCAGGATCGCCAAGACGATCACGGCGCGCTGGGCACTCCGTGCCCAACGGGAATCTCGCTGCTGGACACCCCAGAAAGCAGCGAAGGCCGCGTACAACGACACGACCAACGATATCGTAAGTAGGTTCTGTCCTATCTCTGCGACCATCTAGTCCCCCGTCTGCCCGGGCACATCTTCTTCATAGCGCGTGGGGCATTTCAGCAGCAGATCATCGGCCAGGAAGCGACCATCCGGGGCCAGTCGTCCCCGCACGATCGCCTGCGCTTCGTTCTGCAGCAGATCCGGCTTCACGCTGTCGTAGACTACCTCGAATTGCGGCCGACTTGGGTCAAGGGTGGCGTCGTGCAACACCTGAGCCAGTCCCCCTGCCCGTTCCACGTCCTGGGGATCACCGGGAACGTGGGCGATCGTGAACGTGACGCGGGGTCCCATAGCATCGTAATCGATTGTATCGCCCAGCACAGCACCGGAAACGGTCAGGTTCTTGCCCAGCGCGTCGTCGCCCATCTGGGCAAGCTCTTCGACGGTGAGGAAATACTGTGCCGTGGTCCCTGTACTCGATATGATCAAGAAGACAACGGCCGCCGCGACCAGCAGTCCGGCAATGACGAACGTAGTTCGATTCCGCATCGGACTCTCCCTGTTATGAGATTACAGAAGCGCGTACTGCTCCAACGTCACGCGCAGATCAGGACTGATCCTACCAAGCACCTGCTGACGTAGCTTATCGGCGATGTCACGACCCAGGGTTTCCCCCAGCACAGCGTGCTGGGTTTGCAGAAACTGCCGGTAAATGCCGGCCAGCACATCAGCACTCAGGCTGGGATCGGACTGATCAACAACATGACTGTCGTGAATACTCACGGGCAGATCGCGACTACGCAGGTTAACCTCAGTTTCACACTCCGACGCCTCTTCCGGTGTAGTCCGGTACGGAATAGCCCCACGGCACATCAATTCCGCGAACTCGCGAAACACTCGCTTCAGACGACTCTTGTCTGGATCTGATATCTGGACCAGGTCAACAAGATACAGACCATAGAGCATCCGGCTCGTCTCAAACTCCGTCAGGCCCGACACAGCGGCAATCGTCGTGATATCCTTAAGGCCATCCACGAGGGCCAGAACTCGCAGCTCATCGTCACTCAGCGTCAGGTCATCACGACGCCCGGGATCGCCCGCCGGCGCAAACAGCGAATCCGAAGTCGGCACAATGCGCTGGATGATCTCCCAGGAATCCAGGCGCCGGGAACCTTCCATAATCAGAGCATGGGCGCTCACATCCAACAGCAGGCAGCCCTCACGCGAACAGCCCCGCTGGTCGAATACGTAGGTGCCCGTCTGCCAACCAAAGCACTCGTAGACATCACGCAAGACCTGTTTCTCGTCGAGCAGCATCTTCCCGGATAGCTGCGATGCCACACAGTGCACGACTCCGTGCTCAAAAGTCATCGAGCGGCTACTTGGTCCAGTATCCACTGTCAACGTTCCGCTGTGTTTCCCCGAAGTGATAAGCATCATAAGATCCGGAAGATGGAACTCCCGTAGATCGCCGTGCAGCGCCATCAATCCGCCGGCCGCCATCTCGCACTCCGGCGTGGCCCTTAGCTGGGCAGTGATATCGTTCAGCCAGTCGATGTCGAGTCGCGCAGTAGCCATGGAGTGCTGCAGAATCGCTCTCTGCAGGGGGTGCTCACTGACCGTCTCGAGCCGTAACTCCAGATCGGCAATCCACGTCTCAAGAAACTCCACTCGCTGCCGCAGCAGAGGCTCCACCTGATCCTGGGGCATTCGATTGAGCATGGAGATACCCAGATCATACTCGGTCCGCACAGGCTCCTTTGATGCCAGAAGCCCACGCATATTGGTAAAGAACTGTTCGCGCCCGGATTCGGTCACGTGGAAGATCGTCCGGTCACCACTGACGCCACGGGAGTGCGCCTCTGAGATATGACCCAGGCGGTGCAGCTTGTTGAGAGAGTAGTAGATCGCGGCAGTACTGATCTCAAACCACACCTCGACACCATCATTCTTCAGCGCCTGGCTGATCTCATAGCCATGCATCGGACGCGCAAGAAGGAACCCAAGCACCAGCAAGTCGTTCTTCGTGAGCTTCATTGTGACTCCTTCTGGATTTCTGCCCGAGACATGTCAGCTGAAGGCCCGGCGACATTATATCACAGACTGAACATGAGAGGAATAGTCAGTCCTGATGCAATTCGCTCTGACTAGTTGACTATGGGTATTCACCTATTGTATAATCAGCCGTGATGCAGGAGCTTGTCAGTCTTGCGCCCTACATCACAATCTCATTCACGCTATGTTTTGCACAGTCTCGCTACAGGAGGATCACCATGCATTCTAGGAAGTTGCCCCTCTTCGTACTTCTTTTCATGGTCGTGGCCATCGCTCTAGCGGCCTGCAGCACTGCCACCGAGCCACCTCCGGTGCAGGAACCTGAGCCGTGCCCCACATTGCCGGCGCCGGAGGTGTGCCCGGAGTGTGAGGTGCCTGAGATACCTGAGTGCCCGGCGCCGGTGGAGAGGCCTTTTGAGGCTCAGTGGAAATCGTCGGGTCATGCCGACGCCGCCGCGGAGGCCTTTGTCCATTGGGACGAGGATGATCCCGCGGTTGTGGCTGAGGGCTGCGCCAAGTGCCACAGCTCCTACGGATACCAGGACTTCCTGGGGGCCGATGGTAGCGAGGTCGGCGTCGTCAATCAGGCCGCGGCATTGGGTTCGACGGTCGACTGCGCGGCTTGCCACAACGATGCCACACAGACTCTGACCAGTGTGGTCTTGCCCTCAGGCGTCGAAATCACAGGTCTGGGCGACGAAGCACGCTGTATGCAGTGTCACCAGGGACGCGCGTCCAAACTCTCGGTGGATGGCAACATCGAGGAGGCCGGTGTGTCCGACATGGATGCTGTCAGCGAGGACCTTAGTTTCACCAATATCCACTACTTCGCTGCGGCAGCAACTCAGTTTGGCAGCCAGGCTATGGGCGGCTACCAGTACGAGGGTAAGTCCTATGATCCCAAGTTTGCCCACGTCGACGGTGTCGATACCTGTATCGACTGCCACGACTCGCATACGCTGGAAGTCAAGGTGGAGACCTGTGTTGAGTGTCACACGGGCGTGGCCTCCGTGGAGGATCTCAAGGACGTTCGCATGGAGGGGTCCAAGGCCGATTACGATGGCGATGGCGACACGGAGGAAGGCGTCTACTACGAGATCGAGGGCTTGCGCGATATGCTTTTCCAGGCTATGCAGCGTTACAGCGCTGAGGTAGCCGGCAGCACCATCGGATACGAAAGTCATTCCTACCCCTATTTCTTCACAGATGCCGACGGGAACGGCGTCATCGACGAGGATGAGGCGATTCGCGACAACAGCTACGCCGGCTGGACGGGGCGCCTGACCAAGGCCGCCTACAACTTCCAGGTTGCCATGAAGGATCCCGGCGCCTTTGCCCACGGCGGCAAGTACATCATCGAACTGCTGTACGACAGCATCGCGGATCTGAACACCGCGCTCGCCGACCCCATCGACATGAGCACTGCCAACCGCGTGGACGCGGGGCACTTCGCCGGCTCCACGGAACCCTTCCGGCATTGGGACGAGGATGGTGAGGTCAGCTCCAGGTGTGCCAAATGCCACAGCGATAGTGGATTGCCCACCTATCTCGAGGAAGGCGTGAACGTATCGGCAAAGGTCAGCAGTGGGCTCAGCTGCACGACGTGCCACGATGAGGCGGGCGAGGACTTCGCAACCTATGTTGTGGAGACTGTGACCTTCCCCAGCGGCGCGAAGGCCGACAGCGGAAACGCCGCCAGCAACGTCTGTCTCAACTGCCACCAGGGCCGCGCGTCGGGCCTCTCAGTGGATTCGGCAGTCGCTGACGTTGGTGAAGATGAGGTTATGGAAGACCAGGGCTTCATCAACGTTCACTACTTCGCCGCAGGAGCTACGCTTCTCGGCAGCGAGGCAAACGGCGCCTATCAGTACGCAGGGCAGCTCGAGCACGTTGAGGGCGCGCAAACATGCGTAGAGTGTCACGATCCCCACGGTTTGGCCGTGGACGTCGAAAAGTGCAGCACATGTCACCAAACCACTGAAGTCCGGACGATCCGCATGTCTGAAACAGACTATGACGGTGATGGTGACACCGATGAAGGTTTGGCTGAAGAGGTCGCGACCATGGAAACTGCGTTGTACGCGGCGATGCTGGACTACGCGGCGACTGTCCTCGAGGTCCCCATCGCATACGACAGCGCGACCTATCCATACTTCCTTAACGACCTGAACGGTAACGGTACGATAGATGCCGACGAAGGCACCCGCAGCAACGGTTACGCGACTTGGACGCCGCGACTGTTGAAGGCCGCTTACAACTACCAGTTTGTACACAAGGATCCCGGTGGCTTTGCCCACAATGGCGACTACGTGCTCCAGGTGCTCTATGACTCGCTGCAGAGTCTGGGCGGCGATGCATCGGCGATGACGCGTCCGTAATAACCCAATAACGTCGAAGATACCCCGGACGCGAGCGCAAAGTACCCGGGTCGGCTCAGTACGAGCCGGCCCGGGTATTGAGCAACCCCACTACAATTCCGAAACTCAGCTCAGCATGCTAAGTTCTGAACTGAGAGTAACGCTATCGGACAAGTCGCTGGTACACAGCTTTGTCTTGGTTGCACCGAAGATCCCCAACTCATCATCAGGAGTGCCATAAATGCACTACCGACAAAAATCGTGGCTCATCCCAGTAGCGGCCCTCTGTATCGTGCTCGCGGGCATCTGGCTCGCAGGTAGCAGTCCGGCAGACGCTCAGACATCCGGATCGGACCACGGCGATTTCACAAACTTGACGGGACCGTTTGAGACACCTCAAGAGGTCACAGCTGCCTGTCTTGAATGCCATGTCTACGCTGCCGACGAGGTGATGGAGACGATCCATTGGACTTGGGAGACCACCGACCCCATCACCGGACAGCAGTTGGGCAAGAATAACGTCATCAACAACACCTATATCGCCATCCCCTCCAACGAGCCACGTTGTACATCCTGCCACGCAGGCTACGGTTACACAGACGCCACCTTCTTCGAGACCGCGACTGAGGTGAATGTCGACTGTCTGGTGTGCCACGATCAGACCGGCACCTACAGGAAATTCCCAACCGGAAGCGGCATGCCTGTTCTGGGCGAGGCCCAGGAGTTCCCGCCGGGATCTGGCAAATTCTGGGAGCCTGTTGATCTAGCAAACGTAGCCCAGAACGTCGGGGCTCCCGACCGCACCAACTGCGGCTCCTGTCACTTCTTTGGCGGCGGCGGTGATGCTGTCAAGCACGGTGATTTGGATTCCACGCTGACCAACCCGGATCGCAAGCTGGACGTCCACATGGGTACGGACGGCCTCAACTTCACATGCGTGACATGTCATGGCGGTGAGGATCACGAGATCGCTGGACGTATCTACAATGGTGAGGCCCGCGTACTGTGTGAGGACTGCCACGCCGGCGACACAGCACCGCACCAGGACAGCGAACTGAGCACCGTGCTGACCCAGCACTCCGAGAATACCGCCTGCCAGACGTGCCACATCCCGGCCTTCGCCCGCGGACAAGCGACGAAGATGTCGTGGGACTGGTCAACCGCCGGGGCCAAGAACGAGGAGGGGAGTCCGTACATCGAGAAGGACGCCGAGGGTCATATCGTCTATGACTCCAAGAAGGGAACCTTCACCAACGGCATTAACGTCATCCCGTACTACCGCTGGTGGAACGGCAACGTCAACTATCTGACTCCTGAGGATACCATCGACGCCGGCCAAGTCGTCAAGATGACAGACTACCAGGGCTTCCGTGGCGACGGTAAGATCACCCCCTTCAAACGGTTCACCGGTGTGCAGCCCTATGATGCGGGGCACAGCACCATGGTCGTGACTAATCTTTTCCCGAACGACGCCGACGACACCGCCGCCTATTGGAAAGGCTGGGACTGGGAGGCTGCCGTAGCCTCTGGTATGGCTGCGGTAGGTGCGGATTACAGCGGAGAGCTGGGCTGGGTACAGACCGAGATGCTCTGGGCCCAGAACCATATGGTAGCCCCGAGTGATGAAGCGCTCAGCTGTACAGACTGCCACAGTGGCAAAGGGCGGCTCGACTTCGAGGCCCTGGGATATGAGCCCCAGCGCGCGTCCTTCCTGAGCAGCCTGGCGGAGCCGGGCGCGCCCAATGGAGCGCCGCACAAGAACCTGACCCAGTACGCCGGTCCGGAGACCTGTCTAGCCTGCCACCGTGATGCCGGACGTGAAGTCGCCGAGTCAATGCACTACGCGTGGCTTGGAGTAGCTCAGGATGTGGAAGGCAACGACGGAGAGCTGGACGGTGTGAGCACCGAGTACGGCAGTCTCCCAGCCTCGGTCACCGGCATCAACTGGCTGGGTCTGCTACAACCACAGGACGAAAGCATGCCGCCCGTCGCCGGTGGCTGTGCACAATGCCATGTGGGCTTCGGTGAAAAATCTAACCCTCCCGATGCGTTGACGGGAGCTGACTACCAGAATGTCGACTGCCTCATCTGTCACGGGCCGGGCTACGCCCGCACCGTTGTACGGGATAGCGGCGAAACCAAACTGGCGCCGGCGGCCGGTATCGACATCCTCGAGGTGGTGCGGAACGTTCAACGACCATCCGACGAGGCATGTCTCGGCTGCCATCTGAGCACCGGGGGCGGCCCCAACTTCAAACACGGCGTGTCTCCCACCTCACCGGATGCCGATGTACATCTTGCCGCCGGACTGCAGTGCATCGATTGTCATCAGGTTGAGGAGCACCGCTTCGGAGGGTCCGCCGATCTCAAGGGAGTCGACCGCCCTGACTTGGCCCTGGATTGCACTGACTGTCACGACGGGCAGCACCCCACAGGGTTCACCGCCATTGACATGCACTTGGATCGAGTCGCTTGCCGGACGTGCCATATCCCCGCGATCGCTCGTGATGCCGATTACCCGACCCTGGTCTACAAGGACTGGACGGAAGCCGCATTGACGGATGGCGGATTATATGCACCCGCCGCCAGGCTGGCCAACGACGTCACCCCACTCTATCGCTGGTGGAACGGTCAGGTCCAGGGTGATCCTCCGCCCCCCGTCGGCAGCATCGACGATGCCACGGCCAAGCTTACACCGTGGAAATCTGTTGAGTCGATCATGCCCACCGATGCGGCATCCGGCGACTTCCTGCCGATCAGCGCCGGCGTGTTTGCCGTAACCGGCAACCTGGACGCAGCGGTAACCGCGGGCGTGGAGGAGAGCGGCGTAGCCTATTCCGGCGACTGGAAACCCGGCACCGATGAGCTGCTCTTCTCGCTTAACCACCAGGTGGCGCCGGCCTCCGAGGCGCTGCACTGTGTCGATTGTCACTCGAGCGACCAGGACAGGTTGGATTTTGCTAGCCTGGGATACTCTAGGGATCAAGCCGCCGATCTTGTCAGAGTCAGCGGGGCACAGGGATCTACAGCGCAGACCTACGGCACCACCGTGGCGGAATACAGCCCAGGAGTTCGCTCGTATGTTGGCGATCTGAACGACGCGCTACAGGACGGACGCGACGATCTCGGCCTGTGGTTCGGTATCATCGGCAGCATCGTGGTTGCTCTACTGCTTGCCGTTGTTCTCGCAGTACTGATTCTGCGCAAGCGGGATGTGACCAGACAGGATGCGAGTGTCTGGTTGCGTGAGCACCGCCGCGGTGTCACAGGTACACTGATCCTGCTGCTCGGCACGGCCCTGATTGGCTTCGTTAGCCTTCACTATCTGTTTGAATTCACGGCCTCCACGGAATTCTGCGGTGAACTATGCCACGCCACGCGCGCGGAGTACGTCACCTACCACACTTCACTCCACGCCAACGTGGCCTGTGTCGAATGTCATGTTGGGCCAGGTCTCGATCAGGAGCTCAAGGCGAAACTCAACGGGCTCCGCGAGCTCTACCTAACCACAACGAACACATACGAGCGTCCAATACCCTCACCGGTGGAGACCTTGAGACCGGCCCGCAACGTCTGTGAACACTGCCACTGGCCCGAGGTCTTGTATGCCGATCGCGCCGTGGAGATTCCGCACTTCGCCAACGACGAGGACAACTCGCGATCCAATACCTATATGTTGGTCAAGATCGGCGGCGGGACCGAACGCGCGGGCCAGGGTCAGGGCATACACTGGCACATCGAAAACAAGGTGGAATACATCGCCACCGACCCTCAGCGTCAGAGCATCCCCTGGGTCAGGGCCGAACTCAACGGCGAGACCGTGACCTTTGTCGATGTATCGAACCCACTGAGCCAGGAAGAGCTGGCGCAGTATGAGGTACGCGAGATGGACTGTATCGACTGTCATAACCGTGCATCACACATCTTCCGTTCCTCCGATGAAATGCTGGATGAAGCCCTGGCCAACGGGGTTCTGCCCACCGATCGCCCGTACCTTCGTCGCGAGGCGCAGAAGGCCCTGGAGACCCATGACGGCTTCGATGCAGCGATGGCCGCTATCGAGGCCCTCCCCGGTTTCTATCAGGAAGCCTACCCCGATGTCTACGAGGCAAGACAGGAAGCACTGGCGGGTGTCGTCCAGGAGCTCAAGGATATGTACGCTGTCTCCCACTTCCCAGAGCAGCAAGTCCTCCCCACGACATATCCTGACAACCTGGCCCATAGCGAAGATCCGGGATGCTTCCGCTGTCACGACGGCAAGCACTATGCCGAGGACGACGGAGATCAGTCCATCCGTCTACACTGCACAATCTGTCACACGATCCCACAGACTGTGGAAGCGGGCAAGCCGGCGCCGGCCGTGCCGTTCCAGCCGGCTTGGCAACCCGACAACCACCTTTCCAGCACCTGGATCGCCGATCATCGCTTCACCTTCGATAGCACATGTGTCAGCTGCCACGAGGAGGAGACCTTCTGTGCCAACAAAAACTGCCACGGGCGGAGCTGGCCAGAGGTCAACTTGTCGGTAACCACACCTCCCTTCCCGCTACCCTAGGATTCACAGGAGGCGACAGAACAGGAGGGCTTTCGTAACCGGTCAGGGATATCGCAGCACTCACATATCAGCAAACACAGCATCTTGAAGGGGACAAGTCTGACGCTTGCCCCCTTCTCCACCTCTTGTTTCGGCTAATCTTGGAGTGTAAACGTAGGTTAGTGACACCCGGAGTCAGGAGTCGCGGGATGGACAGAGCCCTCACACCCGAGCAAGCGCACCACCTCGGACAAACGCCCATCGAATACGAGCTCCGCATGAGCCTGGGATGGCTGATCAACCTGAGGTGGCTGGCGGGCATCGGCGTGATCGCCGCCACATGGTTCGTCAACACGGTTGTCGGCCTGGGTCTGAACGCAGGACAGCTGTACGGCATTGGCGTGGCTGTCCTACTATATAATGCCGTTTTTCATCGCTGGCTCGCCCGCATCGAGTCTGACGGCGGGGGCATCGTTGCACGATCCTACACGATGGCCCGCGTGCAGATCGCCGTCGACTGGCTTGCCATGACCGCCCTCATCCATTTCTCCGGCGGCATCGAGAGCCCGGTCATCCTCTTTTTCTTCTTCCATACCACGCTGGCGGCGATTCTGCTCTCCACTCAAGACACATACATCTTCACGGCATTGGCCACTTGTCTGGTCGGCAGCGTGGCAGCGCTCGAGTACACGGGCATCATCTTGCCGCATTACCACGTTGAAGGTCTGTTTCCCACACATCTCCACCGCAACAGCATCTACATCATCAGAACGCTCTTCTTCTACGCCAGCACAGCTTTTGTGACGGCGTATCTGGCCACGCGCACGACCACCCGGCTGCGTGCCCGTGGGGATGATATGGTCAGGCTGGGATACGACCTGCAACGCGCCTACGGCCGGCTGGAAACCCTGTACGATAGCGCGCAAACCGTAAGCTCAACCTTGGAGCTCCAAGAAGTCCTGGACCGCTTAACGCGCAGCACTACCGAAGTGATGAAGATCAAGGGCTGCACCATCCGCCTTCTCTACGAGACCAGCACCCAGCTGCGGCTAGCCAGCACATACGGTCTCAGCGTCACCTATCTGCAGAAGGGACACTTACTGGTTGAACAGAACCCGTTGGTCCGCCAGGTCCTGGATGGCGACATAATCGCCGTGCCGGACATCCGCGCAGACGAGCGACTCCAATTCCCCGCAGAGGCCGTCGCCGAAGGCATCCGTTCTACCCTCACGGCACCCCTACAGGGCAAGACCGGGGCTCTGGGCATCATTCGTGTTTATTGCGATCGCGTGCGCGACTTCACTGACGACGACGTCCACCTGCTGCGTATCGTGGCCAGCCACGGCAGCCTCGCCATCGAGAATGCCCTGGCCTATGAGGCCATCCAAAGCCTGGAGGAGGCCAAGCGTAAGTTCGTACTCCTGGTCACTCACGAGTTGCGCTCGCCCCTCGGTGCGGTTCACAGCTTACTCCAGACAATCTCCGGCGGTTACTCGGGCACCCTTCCGGATCTGCAGGCGGACCTGATCGAACGCGCACTGCGTCACACAACGTTCCTACAGACGTTGATCGACGATCTGCTGAATCTGGCGGCAAGCAAGACGGGGCTGCGCATGGTGCGGCTGACGGAGCCGGTGGATCTCAAGACGCTGGCCCGGGGCATCTGCGATCGCTACAAGATCCCTGCCGAGACCAAAAAGATCGATCTGCAGCTACGCGTCTCAGCATCCTGCCCGCTGACCATCGCGGCCAACGTCGAGGAGCTGGACCGAGCGGTCACGAATCTGGTCTCAAACGCAGTGAAATACAAGCCCGAAGGAGGTACGGTCACGCTCACCCTGGAGAAACGGTCACAGACTGCCCTGCTGACCGTCACGGACTCCGGCATCGGCATCCCGGAGGATGCCCTACCGCACCTGCTCGAAGAGTTCTACCGTGCACCCAATGCCAAAGCCCAGGTAAAACAGGGAACCGGTCTAGGACTCGTCATCACGAAGGACACCGTGAACCGGTGCGCCGGCACAGTACGGGTCAGCAGTGAGCTAAACCAGGGCACTACGTTTGCCGTGGTGCTCCCGCTGCTCACCACTGATACGCTGGCGACCTGAATTGGTTACTCTGCAGGTCTGTGTCATAATGACCGACACCCGAAGAGACACCACTTGTGGAACTGAAGATACCTATGGAATCAAAGAAGATCCTTATTGTCGACGACGATGCGGACCTCGTGCTCGCCACCCGCCTGGTTCTTGAGAGCGCCGGCTACACCGTTGAGGAAGCCTCGACCGGGGAAGCAGGGCTCGAAAAGATGCGCGCTTGGACGCCAGACCTGGTCCTGATGGATGTGATGATGGCGAATCCGCTCGACGGGTACCACACAACACAGCAGATCGCTGACGATCCCGTCCTCAGCAAAGTTCCCGTGGTGATGGTCTCCTCCATTGCGACATCGCAGTACGCAGAGACCTTCCCCACCAATCAACACCTGGCCGTCCGGGACTTCGTATCGAAGCCCGTCGAACCTGAGCAGCTACTCGCCAAGATCAAGCGCTACGTGCAATAGCGCCACGGCAGGAACCCGTGCAGCCGCCGATCTGTCAGGTTGGCGGCTGCTATCGGCATCAGAACCCAAGGATCAGTTGGGTTTTTGCGTCGGCTCCATCATCCACTGGGCCCGCAGGCCCGTGCCATCCAAGGCTATCGCCTCCCCCTTGTCAGCGTCTTCGCTGCGCCAAGCCAGTTCACAAAGCGCAGCTGGAAGTCCGGCGCACCCAAACGCGTCGTGCAAGGCGGTGCTGGTCGGGTGCGATCTATTTTTGGGGGCAAGAACCAGATGGAAACCTGCACAACCACGACCCGCTGTCCAGAAGTGTCGGGTTGAGCAGCGGCCCATCGAGGTGACCATTTTATGGGGACGATCCAGCAAACCCGCGAGGCCCGCGTCTTCTTCGGGTTTCATCCTTGTCGACCTCACCTGTGTCTGCGCTAGAGAAATCGCTGGCGGGGGGCCGAGTGGGGCACGCTTACGGGCTGAGAAAGTTACAGCCCGATGATGTGACCGCATTCTTTGTCTCAGAAGCTCGGCCCCAAACTAACGCGCCCCCTTGCTGGTCTGTCCACTTTTCTACCCTCGATCTCTCCCTGTCTGATTCCAGATGCACACGTCCGATCTCGGCATACCCCCTTGACACGTATGGTATAATATCTATGGACGGTCTCTACGGGGGTGCACACTCCTAGGGTCCGTACTCCTCAGTAGGAGGTGATGTATGAAACATTCAGCAAAGTGGGGGACCCGGCATTAGCCGGGTCCCCTCCCTTTTTTGGGGCCCGCACCCGCTTTTTTGGGGGGCGTACACCCTTGAAAAACGAGCTCCACTATGCTATCATGACCTACATTCGGTTAGAATCCATTACCCGGCCCACACGCCGCTTTCCCTGATCTCGGGCACCCATAGGACCTAATGTATCCAGATAGTGAGATTCTCTTTCCGCCCCGCTGCATCGAGCAACTTGGTGACTTGCGCGGCCCTCAGTGGCAGGGCCTGATACGGCGCATCTCGCAACTGCCACACAATCATGAGGAAGTCCTGGCCCTCGGTCTGATGATGATCCGGTTGGGTAGTTGTCTCACGTGTGACCTGGACAGTTACCGGGCTTCCCTGGGGTGCTGCACATGCGCTCGTCGGACCGTCAGCGGTTACAAAGAAGACGACACGTCACTAATCGTAGTCTATAGGAACTCCCTGAATGAAGTGCGCGCGTTCGTGCAGAAGAAACAGCCGCTATCGGTGGCCCTCCTCATTGAAGAAGACCTGACCACCGTACCAAGCAAGATCCCCCTCAGCTAGCATATGCAGTCCGGGCGCCTCAGTCGCTGGCTTGGCTCCATCCGAAGGATTGCGGCACTAACCCGCACCGCGCTTCTCTGCGCCGCGCTTCCCAGCGCGCTGCTTCCGAGCGCGCTACTTCTGAGCGCGCCGATGCTTCTGTCAGGCTGCCGGTCGCCGCAAGCGATCATGGTCGATACCACCGGCGAGGAAGCACTCCTGGCGCAGGTCCGCGGCATGGCCCAATGGGCGCTGGGATGGCTGCGCCCCCTCCCCAACACAGCTCCGGACAGTGCTGTTGCCTTCACAGATCTTCCACCTTTCGGCGTCAATACCTTCCTGGACCAAGAAGTAGAGGTCGAGAAGCGAGAACGGTCTCTCCAGATGATCGCAGACGCCGGCTTCCAGTGGATTCGTCAGTCCTTCCCCTGGTACGACATTGAGATCCACGGAAAGGGTGATTTCGAGGATCGGCGCCACGAGCCGTATCGTTCGGCCTGGGATAAGTACGACACCATCGTCGACCTCGCTGAAGCCCACGACATAGCGATCATCGCGCGCTTGGAGGCACCGCCGGCTTGGAGCCGCACGGACGGCACGGAGCACGGCGCCTTTGCCCCGCCTGACAGCTATCAGGACTTCGCCGACTATGCAGCTGCCGTGGTCGACCGTTACCGCGGACGCATCCGCTTCTACCAGATTTGGAACGAACCCAACATCTACCCTGAGTGGGGCAACCAGCCCGTGGACCCGGAGAGCTACACCACGTTGCTCTGCCTGGCCTACCAGCGCATCAAGGCGATCGATTCGGATGCCGTAATCATCAGCGGCGCGATGGCGCAGACATCAGAGTTGGGCACCTGGAATCCCGACTATCAGGGCAACAATCTGATGGATACGATCTTCCTACAGCGGATGTATGCCGCTGGGGCCGGCGACTGTTTCGACATCATAGCCGTCAACAACTATATGCTGTGGTCAGGGCCAACCGACCACAGGATGACCCAGCGTGAGATCAACTTCTCACGTCCGATGTGGATACGGGATGTGATGGTCGCCAATGGGGACGCCGCCAAGCCCATCTGGCTCAGCGAGATGAACAGCAACGCCGCCCCTGAGGGTATCCCTGACCGGTTTGGTCGTGTCACGCTGGATCAGCAAGCACGCTGGGCGCCGTTGGCCTACGAACGCATCCAGAGAGAATGGCCCTGGGTTGGGGTGACCACCGTATGGTTCTTCAAACGCGCCTCAGACCAAGAGCTGTCACAACCTTTCTACTACTTCCGCCTGGTCGAACCCGACTTCACCCCGATGCCGGTCTATGACTCACTGTCCGCCTATCTCAACGCCCTGGAGCCCACCCTCTACACGGGGGTTCATCAGGAGACGGCCTGGCCTCTGACCTACGCGGGGGCCTGGGAAGACGTCGAAGATGTCACGGCAACCCTGGGTGGCTACCGTCGCACGGCATCCGCAGGCGCTACAGTCAGCTTCAATTGGGAGGGCCGGCGTCTGGAGCTCGTGCCGGGTCCCGGAGAGGGCCTGATCCAGGTCACAGATGAGACCGGCGCTGTCAGGGAGTTCTCCCTCAACGGAAAGCCCGTCACGCTTGCCAATGCATTCCTGTCCCTGCCCCATCACGTGACCGTGAAGCGCCTCGACGGCAACATCTCCATCGACCAAATCGTCATCCGCTAGGGCGCTCTCGCGCAGCCGCGGCCTCGTAAACCACCTCTTTTGCGGTATAATTCCTATCTGGAAACCCTCGTCGTTTCCTTATTATCCAGGGAGGTATAGGGTTCTTGGCTGAAGAGTTCTCCCAATCAGAAGAAACAGACACCGGCATCGGTACCATCAAGCCCATAAATATCCAGGAGCAGATGCGCTCTGCTTATCTCGACTACGCCATGAGCGTCATCGTGTCGCGGGCCTTGCCCGATGCCCGAGACGGGCTCAAGCCCGTTCAGCGTCGCATTCTCTACGCAATGCATGACATGGGGATCCGTGCCAACACTCCCCACAAGAAATCCGCACGTATCGTGGGTGAGGTGCTGGGTAAGTACCACCCACACGGTGACAGTGCGGTCTATGAAGCCATGGCGCGTATGGCACAGGACTTCTCCGTGCGCTATATGTTGGTGGACGGCCAGGGCAACTTCGGCTCCATCGACGGCGATTCTCCGGCTGCGATGCGTTACACCGAGGCCCGCCTCGCCCCTATCGCAATGGAGCTACTGAATGACCTTGAGAAGGACACCATCGACTGGATCGAGAACTTCGACGGCAGTCTCAAGGAACCCACCGTGCTGCCGGCAAGTTTCCCCAACCTTCTGGTCAACGGCGCATCCGGTATCGCTGTGGGAATGGCGACCAACATCCCCCCGCACAATCTTGGCGAGACGATGGATGCCCTCGTCCACGTATTGGACAACTGGGAACGCCGCAGCGATATCAGTGTCAATGAGCTACTCCAGTACATCAAGGGCCCTGACTTCCCAACAGGGGGCCAGATTCTGGGCAACGATGCCATCATCAAAGCCTACGCCACCGGACGCGGCAAAGCGATCGTGCGCGCCGTCGCCAACATCGAGGAGATGCGCGGCGGGCGTTTCCGCATCATCATCACCGAGATTCCCTACCAACTCAACAAGACCCACCTCCTGGAGCGCATCGCAGGCCTGGTCCGCAATGGTCGTCTGGAGGAGATCAGCGACCTGAGAGATGAATCCGACAGGAACGGAATGCGCGTCATCGTCGAGCTCCGGCGCGGCACGCAGCCGCAGAAGGCGCTTAATCGTCTGTACAAGCACACGCCGCTGCAGACAACATTCGGCATCCAGATGCTGGCCTTGGTGGATGGCGTCCCCCGCATGCTACCGCTCAAGCGCTTGCTACAGATCTTCCTGGACCACCGCATCGAGGTGCTGGTACGCCGCACCCAGTATAACCTGAACAGGGCCCAACAGCGCGCACACATCCTCGAAGGGCTGCTCATCGCCCTCGATCACATGGACGCCGTCATCCTCACGATCCGCGAGTCGCCCGATGTCGATAGTGCGCGCACGCGGTTGATGGAGCGATTCGAGCTCACCGAAGTGCAGGCCCGGGCAATCCTGGACATGCAACTGCGCCGGCTGACTGGCCTGGAGCGCCAGAAGCTGGAAGATGAATACGCCGAACTCAAGAAGACCATCGCGTATCTCGAGGGTTTACTGGCATCCCCGCTCCAACAGCGCTATGTGATCCGGACCGATCTGCTTGAGCTCAGGGAAAAATATGCTGACCCACGGCGCACCCAGATCCTACCCTTCGCCGACGGAGTCTTCAACGAAGAGGATCTGGTCGCCAAGGAGAACGTCCTCGTCTCGGTCACACAGCGTGGTTACATCAAACGTGTGCCCTGGTCGGTGTACAAGGCGCAGGGCCGCGGTGGACGCGGTGTGCGCGGCATGGCCACCAGAGATGAAGATGAAATCCGGATGCTGGTCTCAGCCAATAGCCATGACACACTCTTGTTCTTCTCTGACCACGGCAAAGTCTACCAGCAGAAGACCTACCAGATTCCGGAGGCAGGCCGCACCGCCAAGGGCGCGCTGTTGGCCGGCATCATGGCCATCGGCCCCGAAGAGCATGTCACGGCCATAGTGAGCGTACCCGACTTCGAAGAGGCCCGGTACGTGATGATGATCACGCGCCAGGGTATCACAAAGCGCGTGGCGCTGCAGGAATTCAAGTCGGTGCGTCCCAGCGGTCTCATCGCCATTCGGCTGGACGACGGTGACGAATTGGGTTGGGCACGCCTGACCCAGGGCAATGACGAACTGATCCTGGTAACGGAACGGGGCAAAGGGATCCGCATCTCCGAACAGGATGTCCGTGCGATGGGGCGCATCGCGCGCGGTGTGCGGGCTATGAGGCTCGCGGATGGAGACCGTATCGCTGTAGCAGAAGTGATCGAGCCGGACGGGAAGCTGTTCCTGAGCTCCAGCAGAGGCTATGGGCGATGCACCGACCTGAGGGAGTTCACCACGCAGCATCGTGGCGGCAAGGGCGTCTGGGCATACAGAGTCACGGAAGCAACTGGCACCATCGTAGATGGGCGGGTGGTCCAAGACGAGGACGAGATCACCCTGATGTCGGAAAGCGGCATCATCTTGAGGACCAAGATTGATCGCGTCCCAGTTATGGGACGGATCACGCAGGGCGTGCATATGATGGACCTCAAAGAGGGTGACAAAGTGGCCTCGATTGCACGTCTCCTCGACGGCCAAGACGACGAAGGTGATACCGAAGCAGAACAGGCCCTGTCCGAACTCCCGGATGCTGCGGATGACACTGAGGCGCTTGGTCTGCTCGAAGCTGAAGATGACCTTACGGAGACTGATGATGACAATGCGTCATCAGACAGCGACACGGTACTGTGACCGGGATGTCCTAGCGCAGCGGTACCAACTCAAGGTGCAAAGGTGAGCCTAAGGTGAGCCGAAGGCGAATCCAAGGAGACGGCTATGTCTGAAAAACTGCGGGCCACATCACGTGGTGGGACCCGTCCCAACTCCGGACAACTGGTTGCACTCCTTCCGGAAGCAGATGCCGACGAACTGGCAGAGACCCTAATCGCGTTCGCCAACTCAGATGGTGGCACTATCTACATCGGTGTCGCCGAGGGGGGCGTTCCTACCGGCTACGACTTCCCGGAGGAAATCAACGCTGTTGTAGAGCAGTCCGAACTTAGGTGCCGGCCTCCTGTTCTGGCCAATTGGACCCAGACCGAGGTCGCCGGCAGGTTTGTCTTTGTAGGCCACGTCACCCGCAGCCACGAGCTCCACAGCCTCGACGATGGGCGGGTGCTCGTTCGCGCGGGCGTGGAGAACCGGCCGCTCTCCGGACAGCAGATCTTGCAGGTCGCTTCCAGCCGTTCTACCGGCGACTACGAGGCGCAACCAGTCCCGGGAGCAACCCGTGCCGACCTGGACGACGATGTCCTCAGCGAGTTCGTCAAAGTCTGGCAAGAACGCCAGGCGCGCCAACTGACACGTCCGATGGACGATCACCTCACCGAGAAAGGGTGGCTGTTATCGAATGGGCAGCCCACTGTCGCCGGCATCCTTTTGTTCTGCAAGACTCCGGAAACCTTTATCCCGCGCTGCGGCGTGACCTTTGTGAAATTCAACGGGGAGAGGAATCGGCGGACAGAAGACACGCCAAGCTATGGCCGCCGGGTGGAGATCACCGGCCCGCTCGCCCACGTCATCACGCGCACGCACGACATCCTGAAGGAAGAACTCCATCGCGGCGCGGTCGTCCGCGGCCTCAAGCGTGAGGAACAATGGATCTACCCGCCGATGGCCATCCGCGAGGCCCTCGTCAACGCGGTAGCACACCGCGACTACCGGCTTAGTGGGCGTGCGATCGAAGTGAAGATGTACGCCGAGCGCCTGGAGATCAGCAGCCCCGGCGGATTGCCCGGCTATATCACGCTGGACAACATCGTTGACGAGCATTTCTCCAGAAACCCGCGCATCGTCACCGGGCTCTACCAATGGGGTCACATCGAGGAATTGGGAATGGGTGTCGACCTGATGATAGAGGAGATGATCAACGCAGGGCATCCCCCGCCCCAGTTTGCCGCCAAGGAAGCCTCGTTTATGGTCACATTCAGGAGCGAACGTGTGCGTACGCCCAGGCAGGACAACACGGCGAACCTGACCATGAATGAGCGACAGACCAAGGCTCTGAACCACCTACAGCAAAACGATCGGATACGCAGCCGGGACTATCAGGAGTTGTGTCCGGACGTGAGCCCAGAAACACTCCGCCTCGATCTCGCCGAACTGGTCGAACGCGGCATACTGCTGAAGATCGGTCGCAAGCGGGGCACCTACTATATCCTGAAGTGATCTGCCTGCAGGAGCAAGGGTGACACACCCAGACACGCAGGTGCTTACTTCAAGGCGCCCGCGTGCTTACTCCATACCTGCAGCCATCCCGGATAGCTGAGTGAATCCGTGAGCTTGAACGTCAGCGGCGCCGAACCATTAAGGACTGCACGCGCGACCTGCTCCAAGGTGCTTTCCAGATTCTCAGGATGCCCCTTGGCCTCGAAACCCAAAGTCCACCACGGAGTTTTCTTGATGCGCACCTGTGTGAGTTCGACAGAACACCCACACTCCCCCCCGGCATCACCGGGCAGCGCGATGAGTTTTCCTTTGGGACTGATGCTGTACGTTACCACACGGCGCTTCTTCTGCACCGCGATCCAGTTATCGAAGGACTCAAAAGCCTGGCCGCGTCGTTGTGCCTTAGCCAGCGGGAAGCCCCACTTACGCCAGCTCTCTACGTATCCGTCCCATCCGGGGCCAAATGAAATCAGCCGTCGCTCCCCTTGACGCTGCTTGACCTCGACGCGCCCCTCGCGAAACTTGATCCCCACCGCGTCTGTGTCACGCTCCAACAGATAATGGTCGATCCGCAGCGGCTGCGGTTCTGCGTCGGCGGCGAGCTTTCTGAACCAGGAACGCAGCTTCGCAGGGATCTTGCCAGCATAGAACCATCGTACTTCAGCAGACGAAAGCACTGAGATGTCCTCCTCGGACCGGTTGACGTTCCATAGCCCTGTGATAAAACGCGGCATACTTCTGTTCCCGATGCTGGCACTCACGCCGGAAGGCGAGCCCGAGACCCATGAACCGGCACCCCTGCAAAATCAGCCGATGAAGGTATTCGGTCAATGGCCCTATCTCGTCCTCACCATGTGGCTGGCTGTGGCCGGCTGCCTCGACAGCCGGGCGCTGCCTAATGGTAACACGGAATCCCGACAGGCCTACCGAATCGAAAGCGCCACCACCGTGCCGCTACCCAACCTGGCTAACCGGCTGGCGTTTACCCGGGACGGCACTCTGTTTGGCACCAACACTGACGGCACCGGCGAGCAGTCCATCCCTCTGGCGATCAACGTCTCCGGAAAAGCCTCCTGGTCATCAGACGGTGCCTATCTGGCAGTGGCCGGCGAAGCAGGCGGAGGCACGGACATTTTCATTCTGCCGCTGGATCATGACGGCGCGCCGATAGGCCGCTACAACATCACCCGGAGTCCCAATACCCAGGAATCCTCCCCGGCGTGGTCCCCTGACCGGCGCTCCGTAGCCTACAGTGCCGTAAGGTCGGACAACTGGGGGATCTACGTGATGGAAGTTGAGCTATTCGCTGACTACCGCGATCCGATGATCCTCAGCGATCGAAGGGTTTCGCAGCACGCCCAAAGCCTGCTCTACAAAGGGGACGCCGCGTGGTCCCCGGATGGCGCGCGGCTCTCGTACACCTCTAGTGTCGGCAGCCGCTGGCAAATCACGACCGTAGAGCCCTATAGACCCGAGACCATATCACAGCCCGGCACCGAGGTACCTCTAGCGGGCACGAACTACTCTTCCAGCGCCGTCTCCCCATGTTGGTCCCCTGACGGCAGCCGGTTGGTTTTTGCGGCCAACCCCAACAGCAACTGGGACCTCTTCATCGTCGACGGTGACGGCGCATCGCTCCGCCCGCTGACCACACACTCAGCGGATGACTGGCATCCGGCCTGGTCGCCCGACGGTAGCTGGATCGCCTTCACCTCCAACCGCAGCGGCAACAGCGACATCTACTTGATCACCGCCGACGGCGCATCCATCGCACAGCTGACGCTGACTCCAAGCAGCGAGGACTTCACAGCCTGGCTGCCCCTGCGGCCCCCCGGGGACCCGGCTAGCCCCTAGGTATCAAGTCGACGAGCGGCCCACACGTCCCGGTGTCGAACCAGTCCTCGATCAGGTGGAATGAGATAGAGTACAGTGACGGCAGTCCGAGCGAGCCCGCCTGCAGCCCATCGCGAATGATCTCCCGTGTGAACCACTTCGCATCCTCCAGC
>CAZEXX010000019.1:0-9465 GCA_964516885.1 uncultured Anaerolineales bacterium
AGTGCGCGCAGTTGTTCACGCCGTTTGAGCGGCTGCACAATGTGCGCGCCGAGGGGCACGGCCTGGGGCTGTCGATCGTGCGGCGTATTCTGGAGAAGCTGGGCGGTCAGGTTGGGGTGGAGAGCGCGCCTGGCGAGGGCAGCACCTTCTACTTCACGCTGCCCGCGGCGAGAGAAGAAACCACGAATCTACACGAATCTCACTAATCTTCATTCTCTTCCCCTCTCCTATCTTCGTCTGTGGAGAATGGGTGAGGGCTCCGCCTTACTCAATTACCACCGTCACACCGACTTCGGCCCAGTCGTAGAGTATCTGGGCGTCGGGGATGCCGAGGATGATGCAGCCGTAGGAGACCGGGTGTCCCAGGGCGCCTGCCCACAGGCGGTGGCCGTCGGAGAGGATGGGCAGTTCGTGAAAGCCGTTCTCGACCCCCCCGCCGGCCGTGTAGACCGAGATGAAGTAGGGCATCCAGAGATCCCACTGTGAGGCGTAGGCCTCTTCGTGCTTGCCGAGCACCTGGAAGGTGCCGCGGTGCGTGGGGGAGTCCTCTATGCCTGTGGAGACGACCCACTCGTGGATGGGCCCGCCGCCTTCGAAGATGCGAACGCGTTGCTCCGCCAGGTTGACCACGATTTTCTTTCCCCGGACGGGCATATGGGGCATCAGGACATCCTGTGAGGGGATGCGCACCGTCTGTCCCACGTAGATCTTGTCGATATCGATGTCCCGGTTCGCTTCGGCCACCACGCCCGGCGGCATACCGAACTTGCCGGAGAGGCTGGTGAGGGTGTCGCCGGCCTGCACGATGTAGGTGCGCTCGGGGTGCGTGAGATAGAGCCGGAGCTCTTCTTCTCCGGCGTCAAAGGCCTTGAAGACCAGGGCTGCCGCCTCGTCGTAGCGGAAGCCCCGTCCATCCCCCAGTGCCTCTGCCAGCCGGATCAACGTGTCCCGGATGGCGTACTGGTTGATGTCGACGCTGGGGTCTCCACGCTCACCGGGCACCAGGTGGATCCAGCCGGCGATCTGCTCGCGGGCCATCACCCAGGAGAGCGTCTCCTCGGTGAGCGGGTCATAGGCCGTGAGCGTGATCCGGCGGGCCAGCAAGGCCTCGGCCTCCTCTGTGAGCGCCGCGGTCTCCAGTTCCGCCGGCTCGATGATCTCGAAGGCGAGCGGGATCTCAACCCGGTGCGGGGAGGTCCCGACTTCGTTCAGCCGCGCGAGGGTGTTAGCAATGTCCAACATGCGCCCTGCTTCGCCCGGCACGATGACGATCTCACCTTGCACCAGGCGGATTGCAGGGTCCACCGGGGGGCGAGAGACCTCGAGATCGAGCTCTGCCAGCACCGCGCGTGCCTGAGTGATATCGAAGACGAACCGGGGTGGTACGTCGTGGTAGTTGAGCCAGACGCCGGCTGTGTCCTGCCACGTGCCGTCCCGGCCCACGGCAAAGGCGGCCTGGGCCGTGCCCCAGGCGTCCACGTTCAGGCCGGCAGTCGACCAGGGGTATGACCAGCGCCGCTCCCCATCAGTGAGCACCAGCTGCCCCGTCTCCACATAGGCGCTGACAGCCTCCAGGGCCGTCGCTGCATCGTCGGGGCGCATGCCACCCAGGTCCACGCCGAGGGTGTAGACGTTGGGGTAGATGCTGTCGCGGTAGAGGTGGGTCATCCGCTGGAGGAAGACCCAGCCGCAGAACGCCGTCAGCCCGATCAACAGACACAGCAGTGCTAGCGCGAGGATGGCTGTACCGGCGGTATTTTCCCGGCGATGTGCCGTCTGTGCGACCATGGACTACGTTCCTTCAGTGATTGTGTCTGCTGCTACGTATAGACTGGTGTTTCGGCTCTGCGTAAACCTAACTCCCCGCCAAGGGGAGTTAGGCCTACGCAGAAAGGTGCGCCTAGTCCCCGACGTTTGCCCATGTGAGCTGGGCCTTCGCGGCTTGCAGGGCCTCGAAGTACTCCATACGCACGGTGTGTGTCCCTTCCGGGATCTGCACGGTGACGTAGCGCGTGCCGCGCATAGGGCGCCAGTTGTCGAGGATGAGCGCGCCGTCGACGTAGACGCGCACACCGTCGTCGGTGGTGGTGGTGAAACGATACTCCCCCGCCTCAAACTCGAAGGTGCCGGTCCACCGCACCGCGAACTGATTTACGGGGACGCCGTCAACGGGTGCCTCCCATTTCCAGTCGAAGTCGATCGCTGGATCGGTGCGGGTGACGACGGGTGCCTTGGTCAGATCACGGCCGTTGAAGTACTCGCCGGTCCACGGTCCCGGCAGCGTCACCGAGGGTGTAGTGGGCAATGCGGGCTGGGCCGGTGCCGCGGGCGATGCGGCCTGCGGGGAGACGTAGGTTGGTGAGGGGGGCATGGCCCGGGCCACCGCGGAGGTCGCGGCATAGTCCCACCAGAACTGGGCCTGGGCGCCACCGGTGCCCTCGAAGTACTCGACGCGCAGCGTGTGGGTGCCCTCCAGCCAGTGCCAGTCCTGGTAGTGCCAGGTCAGTTCCTGCTCCTCCCAGTTATTGAGGCGTAGGTCGATGTTGTCGATCCACAGGCGGAGGCCATCATCGGAGGTGCTGTTGAAGCGGTATAGGCCGGGCTTGAACGTGATGGTGCGCGTCCACTGCGCTGAGAAGTTGTCCGAGGGCATCCACGTGGCGGGACCACCTTCACCCCAGTTGAAGATGATCTCTGCATCGTCCCGGATGAGCGCAGGGCCGCCGCGGAGGTCGCGATTGTCGAAATAGCGGCCTTCCCACCCTTGTACCTGGTCCAGGCGGTTCCACCAGACATGGATCGCGGCCTCACCGCCCTCTTCGAAGTAGTCGACTACGACGACGTGATTGCCTTCACTCAGCGTGATGTCGCCGGAATGGGTGTTGGGCAGCTTCTGTTTGGTCCAGCTATCCACGACCAGCTGCTCATCAATGTAGATGCGCACGCCGTCATCGCTGCTGGCATAGAACCGGTAGGTGCCGGCCTCGAAGCCTAGGGTGCGGGTCCAGCGCGCGGAGAACTTGTCCGCGGGGACAGCCGCGTCCGGGCTGCCGTTGCCCCAGTCGAAGTCGATGGCTGCGTCGTTGCGGCTGAGCACGGAGGGGCTGGCCAGATTGGTGTTGGGCCAGTAGGTCGCCCGCCAGCTGTCCCCGCCCTGGAGCTTTTCCCAGCTCAGCCGCAAGGTCGCCAAGCCCCAGTTCTCATAGTATTCGATGCGCACTCGGTTGACGCCGCCCGGCACATAGTGATCGGTGAAGCGCCAGACTTCGCCCTGATCCTGCCAGCTGTCCACGACCAGCACATCGTTGATCCAGATGCGCAGCCCGTCGTCGGAGAGATAGGTGAAGCGGTAGGTGCCGGATTCAAACCAGACCTCCCGGGTATAGCGTGCGGAGAAGGCGTCCGCCGGGATGCCCTCGCCTGGGCTGCCGTCGCCCCAGATGTGGGTGAGGTCCGTCTCGTAGGCGGTCAGCACGGGCCCGCCTGCCAGGGTCATATTGGGGAAGTACTCGGCGTACCACTCACCGGCGGTTGCTGCTGGAGTAGCTGCCGGGAATGCGCAGGCCAGGATCATCAAGATGATCGCAATCATCAAAGTCTCTCTCGGATAGTTCCTCATAGGTCTCCTCTGTGATCCCCTCTCTCACTATCTATTATAGTAGACTATAGATGCGTTTTTCACCAGGATTGTTCCTGAATTTGGTAACTTCTCGTCTTTTCTATAGGATTTACTTCGAAGAGTTATCCCCGATTTGGGGTACTTATCCACATGGCCCGTGAAGAGCTGTGGGAAACCTGCGCCAAGTGGGGACTAGTGGTTGGTTCTTGGTTTGGGACGGGAATAAAGTGGGGATTGTCTTCTATATGGGCGCCAAAGTGGGGCGTCAGGCCTGGACGGTGTTGCCGGTGGTGTGGACATGCTCAACCTGTGGATAACTGTTAGGTTTCTGTTAGGTCTCTACTGTGCGAACCCCGCGTGGATTTCTTTTGACATGTCAGTTGTCTGACATATAATGGAGTTGGGGGTATCCAATGGATCTCAATCACTTGCCTAGAGTGCGATCAACCCGCGATCAGGTGGAGGCCACGCTCTCCGCTCTGGTCAAGGACCTTCAGCCGGGCGATCAGCTTCCCACAGAGCCTGAACTCGCCAAGATGCTCGGCGTCTCACGCCCCACGCTCCGCGATGTCCTGCGCACCTTCTCTGAACGCGGACTCCTTGTGCGCCGCCAAGGCGTCGGCACCTTCGTCGCTTCAAGACTCCCCGTGCTCGATGCCGGGCTGGAGGTGCTGGAGAGCCTGGACCGGATGGCCCATCGCCTGGGGATGGAGACGGAGATGGCGTGGCTGTCCGTGCAGGAACGTGACGCAACAGAGGCGGAGATCCAGGGGCTTGAGCTGGCCTCATTGACTCGGGTGTTGGTTGTGGACCGCGTGATCTCCATTGAGGGTGAGCCGGTTGCGGATCTGCGGGACGTTGTGCCACTTGAGATCCTGCAACAGGCCGACCTGGGCGAGGGTTTCCGCGGTTCCGTACTGGATATTCTCCTGTCGCGCCGCATACCGGTCCTCAACCACTCACGAACCGAGATTCTCGCTGAGGTAGTGGACCGTCAGCAGGCCGAGCGTCTGCACATCGCGCCGGGCACACCCGTGCTGCGGCTTGTGGCGCAGCTCTTCAGTTACGATGAGAACGTCGTTGACTATTCCGTGAGCACCTTTGTGCCGGGTCACTTCAGATTTCATGTGATGCGGCAGGTACGCGAGTGATCTCTCGCACCGGCCAGAGATCAGAGTCTGTAAGGTTCTGGGAGAGAAACATGAAAGGTAAGCGAGGTAGCATTGAGGTAGCAGCGGTTCAGGCGGCGGTCCAGGAGCACCGGGAGGACATCATCCGCTTCATGCGCGAGTTGGTAGCGATTCCGTCGATGGATTCGGAGATCCGCGAGGTGGGCGAACGCGTGCGGGCGGAGATGGACCGGCTGGGATTTGACAAGACCTGGTTTGATCCCCAGGGCAACATCGTCGGCCGTATTGGGTCGGGCACGAGGTCCATCCTATTTGACAGCCACCTGGACACCGTCGGCGTCGGCGATCCGGACGAGTGGTCGTGGGATCCCTTTGAGGGGAAGGTCGAGGACGGTGTTCTCTTCGCGCGCGGTGCCAGCGATGAGAAGGGCAGCACGCCGGGCATGGTCTACGGGCTGGCGATTGCCAAGCGTCTGGGCCTGCTGGAGGGATGGACGGCCTATTACTTTGGCAATATGGAGGAGTGGTGCGATGGGCTGTCATCGCGAGTTCTGATCGAGGAAGAGGGTATTCGTCCCGACTACGTGGTGATCGGCGAACCGACCAAGATGCAAGTCTACCGCGGTCACAAAGGACGCGTGGAGATGAAGGTCACGGCCAAGGGCAAGAGCGCTCACGCAGCGAGCAATGAGTTGGGCGACAATGCGATCTACAAGCTGCTGCCGATTATCGACGCGATCAGCAAGCTGGAGCCCGAGCTCGGGGATGACCCCTTCCTCGGGCACGGTAAAATCACGGTGACCGACATGGAGGTCGAGACGCCCAGTATCAACGCAGTGCCCAACCGCGCCACGATCTACATCGATCGCCGGCTAACCTTCGGTGAGGAAGCCGAGCGCGAGATCGAACGCATCCGTGAGCTGATCCCGGCGGAGAACCGAGAGGCGGGCGACGTCACGGTGGAGCTCCTGCGCTATGACGCTCCCAGCTACACCGGTTACATCAAGGCTGTGGACAAGATCTTCCCCGCGTGGGCTGTTCCTGAGGATCATCCGCTGATTCAGGCAGGCTTGGAAGCCTGCCGGCTGATCGGCCTGCCGGATCACACGCCGGGCAAGTGGGATTTCAGCACCAACGGCAACTACTGGGTGGGTCGTGCGGGCATCCCCGCGTTGGGCTTCTCTCCGGCGGATGAGAAGACTGCCCACACGGTGTTGGACAGCGTGCCATTGGACGACGTGGTCAAGTCGGCGGAGTTTTACGCAATCTTAGCGGCGTTGATAGAGTAGGCGTTGGAGGACGTTCAAACGTTCAGACGTTGGAACGTGGAACTGACAACTGGAAACTGATTACTGCTGTTCACTAGGAGGTATCTGTATGCAGACATTTCTTCGCGGACGTGATTTGATTTCGGATTTGGATTTCTCGAAGGAGGAGGTCGAGACGTTGCTGGATGTAGCGTGGGATCTGAAGCGCAAGCGCGCCATCGGTGAGCCACACCCGTACCTTCGGGATAGGACGCTGGGAATGCTATTCTTCTTCAGCAGCACGCGCACCCGGTGCTCGTTTGAGTCGGGGATGGCGCAGCTTGGCGGCCATGCAGCCTTCATCGAGTCCCGCACGACGCAGATCTCGCACGGCGACACGGCGCGGGAGATCGGCGAGATTCTGGGCCGGTACTTCGACGGCATCGCAATCCGCCACTGTGACTGGAAGATCGGCAACGACTACATCAACGCCGTGGCCAAGGCCTCGCGGACACCCGTGCTCAACATGCAGTGCGATATCTATCACCCCTTCCAGTGCCTGGCCGATCTGATGACCATTCAGGAGAAGAAGGGGCGCGATCTGCGGCGTAAGAAGATTGTCGTCTCCTGGGCGTATGCTTCGTCCTACCTCAAGCCCATCTCCGTGCCGCAGTCCCTGATCTTGCAGATGCCTCGCTTCGGGATGGATGTTACCCTCTCTTACCCCAAGGAATTCATGCTGATGCCCGAGATTGAGGAAGAGGCCAAAGCACAGGCACGCAAGTACGGCACCGGGTTTGAGGTCGTGCACGATATGGAGGAGGGCTTTAAGGACGCCGATGTGGTCTACGCCAAGTCGTGGGGGCCGCTGCTGACGACGGACGACCCCGTTGCGGGGAAGAAGCTGCAGGACAAGTACCAGGACTGGATCACCGACGCTGCCAAGATGAAGCTGGCGGATCCTGGTGCGATCTACATGCACCCGCTGCCGGCCGACCGTGACATCGAGGTGACCAGCGAGGTGATGGATGGCCCGCAGTCCGTGGTGTTCGATCAGGCGGAGAACCGTCTGCACGTCCAGAAGGCCGCGATGGCCTTGACGATGTGGTAGGAGGCTAGATTGATGCTGTTGTACCCGGCGAGCTCGTGACCGCGAGACTCCCGGGTAGGTCGAATCTGAGATAGGTCTCACGAGTCTGCACTTCCAACAGAAGGGGCAGGTCTCAATAGCTTGATGTGTTCGTGTCTTTACCTCGTGTGCGCGGAGCACCCCGTAAGAGATAAGGAGATGCGGCATGGCACGTGCAAAGTGGGCGGTGATCGCGATTGGGGGAAATTCGCTGATCAAGGATAAACAGCACCAAACCGTCGAAGATCAGTACCAAGCAGCCAAGGAGACCTGTTTTCACATTGCGGATATGATTGAGGCGGGCTGGGACGTGGCGATCGCCCATGGCAACGGCCCGCAGGTGGGCTACATCCTGCGGCGCTCAGAGATTGCCGCCAAGACGGTTGGGCTGCACGAGGTGCCGCTCGACGCGTGTGGCGCGGATACGCAGGGCGCGCTGGGTTACTCGCTGCAGCAGAACCTAGGCAATGAGTTCCGGCGCCGGAAGATCCGCAAGAGCGTGGCCACCGTGGTCACGCAGGTCCGGGTCGATCGGGATGATCCGGCCTTTGAGAACCCGGCCAAGCCCATCGGCGGTTTTATGGGTGAGGCAGAGGCGCAGGATCGGATCGCGCGTGATGGATGGAGTATGGTTGAGGACGCCGGTCGCGGGTGGCGTCGCGTGGTGGCGTCGCCGCGCCCGAAGGAGATCATCGAGCTGGACGCGGTCAAGGTCCTGCTCAATGCCGGCATCATCACCATCACGGTCGGCGGTGGCGGTATTCCGGTTGCCTGGAATGATGATGGCGATCTGCGCGGTGTGGCGGCTGTGATCGACAAGGACTTCGCGTCGTCGCTGCTGGCACAGTCCATCAAGGCCGAGCTTTTCTTGATCTCGACGGCGGTTGAGCAGGTCTACCTTAACTTCCGCCGGCCGGATCAGCGGGCTATCAATGAGATGTCCGTCTCGGAGGCCAAGCGCTATCTTGCCGAAGGACACTTCGCCAAGGGTAGCATGGAGCCCAAGGTCCGGGCCATCGTCCAATATCTGGAGGCCGGCGGTAAGCTGGCGATCATCACCGATCCGGAGCACATCACAGCGGCGCTGCGCGGCGAGACCGGCACGCGGGTGGTGCCGGACTAGGATTTGCCACGGAAGGTCTGTATGGATCACGTGATCGGTTTCCGGTGTATGCTGTGCGGCGCAGAATACGGTCTCCATGAGGTCGACTATGTCTGCCCGCTGCACGGCGACGACGGCATCCTCGATGTCGTCTATGACTACGACGCCATCGGCGCGCGCCTCAGCCGCGAGGCATTGGCCGCGTCTCCGGAACGCAGCATCTGGCGCTACAAGGCGCTGCTGCCTGTCGCGCTGGATGCCGTGGTGCCACCGTTGCGCGTGGGCTGGACGCCGCTCTATCCTGCCCCGCGCCTGGCCGAGAAAGTCGGGCTGGAGACGGTATGGGTGAAGGATGACGGCGTCAACCCAACGGCTTCTTTCAAAGATCGTGCGTCCGCCCTGGCGGTCGTCAAGGCGCAGGCAGCCGGCGCTGAGGTGATCACCACCGCCAGCACAGGCAATGCGGCGGCAGCCTTGGCTGGGCTGGCCGCCAGTGTGGGGCTGCCGGCGGTGATCTTCGTGCCCAAGTCCGCGCCGCCGGCCAAGATCGCCCAGCACCTGATCTACGGTGCCCGGGTCCTCTTGGTGGACGGCAGCTATGGCGATGCCTTTGAGCTGACCTTGAAGGTGGCGCGTGAGTTCCACTGGTACAACCGGAACACAGCCTACAATCCGTTCATGACCGAGGGCAAGAAGACGGCGGCCTATGAGATCTGCGAGCAGTTGGAGTGGCAGGCGCCTGACGTCGTCTTTGTGCCGGTCGGCGACGGGTGCATTATCGGCGGCATGCATAAGGGGTTCAAGGATCTTTTGGCTCTGGGCTGGATCGATCGTATGCCGCGGCTGATGGGAATCCAGGCTGAGGGCTCTGCACCCTTGGTCCAGGCCTTCGATGGTGGTCTGGCTGCTGAGGAAATGGTGCCGGTGGCGGTACATACAGTGGCTGATAGCATCTGTGCGTCCCTGCCGCGGGATCGCGTCAAAGCACTGGCGGCCGTGCGCCAGACTGGCGGCGCCTTCCTGGCGGTCAGTGATGCCGAGATTCTGGGGGCGATTCCCACCATTGCGCAGGCCACCGGCGTCTTCTGCGAACCGGCGGCGGCTGCCTCCTATGCCGGACTGGTGAGAGCGGTGGACAAGGGGATGGTGAGCGCCGGTGAGCGGGTCGTGCTGCTGCTGACCGGTTCCGGGCTCAAGGACGTGGGCAGCGCGATGAAGACGGTGGCTGAACCGCCGGT
>CAZEXX010000019.1:9565-25232 GCA_964516885.1 uncultured Anaerolineales bacterium
TGTTGGCGGCCGCCAGCGTGCTTTGGCTACTATGGATGAAGCAGCTGCCCCAGGAGGTGGTGGTCGCCGATTTGGCGCTGCTGACCGAATCGACGGCTGCGAGCGGCATTCCAAGCCATAGTCTCATCAGCATCGCCGGCAACGTGGCAGTCTTTGTCCCACTGGGGCTTGCCGTGACGAGATCACTGGCGCTGGGGCGCGGGCTTGCGCCTCTTGCGGCGCTGGTAGGCGGAGCCGCGTTCGGCGCACTGGTGAGTGCGTGCCTCGAGGTGCTGCAAATGCTTAGTCCCGGTCGTTTCCCCGACTGGCGGGATCTGGCATTGAATACGTTGGGCGCTCTGGTGGGCGCCATCGTGGCTGTTCTGATCGGCTGCTTTCGGCGACGAGAGAGTGAAGGGAGGGTATCCTGAAAGCCTATGATGCGTTGAAACGTCGTCTGGCACAGGGGTGGAACACCTGGAACACCCGCAGTGTGCTCTCGCATGTGCTCCTGCCCGAGGGGTTTGCCTTGAATCTGGGGCTCAAGGACTACGCCTCTCGCCAGTACCTGAAGGAGTCGCTCATTGGGCGACGAGGTGATCACGACGAGCGGATCCATCCGGGATTGCGCACCTATGACGGTACCTACACCGAACTCAAGCTCTTCTGGCGCGGGATCGAGGTGCTGGTGCAGAGTGCCACGACCGGTGAGGCGCAGGAGGACTTGGTGCTCCTGGTGACGCCGCAGAGTCAACACCGGCGCGCGCCCTTGCTCATTGTGGAACCCGGCGTGCTGTGGAACCGTCCCGGCTATGTGACGCGGGAGGACGACTGCCTGTTGGGGCACTTTGATGGGCGCACGGTCGTGGCCTATGGCAGCCACAGCACCGTGACCGATCCCTACATCGCGGCTCAAACGCCCTATCTGGCGATGCCGTTGGGGGGCCCGGTGGGCGTATCGACGGGCCGCCGCCGGACCGTGGACGAGATCCAGGCCTTGTTGGCGGAGCGCCGGGCAGAACGGGCCGCGTATGCGGCGTCCTTTGGGGATCTCGCCGACGTCTATGCTGCTGTGCAGACGTGTATGGCCTGGGACACGATCTTCGAGCCGGAGGGTGATCGTGTGGTCTCACCGGTCAGTCGGATCTGGAACGTGGGTTGGGGTGGCTTCGTGCTCTTTGATTGGGATACCTATTTCGCCGCCTACCTTGCGGCGATCGACAACAAAGACCTGGCCTACGCCAACGCCATTGAGATCACGCGCGAGAAGACCGAGCGCGGCTTCATCCCTAACTTCGGCACGGTCACCAATCTCAAGAGCCGCGATCGCTCTCAGCCACCGGTTGGCTCTATGGTCATCCGCCAACTCTACCAGCGCTATGGGGACCGCTGGCTTCTGGAGGAGGTTTTCGATGACCTCCTGGAATGGAACCGGTGGTGGGTCGCGCATCGCACGCACGACGGCTTGCTCTGCTGGGGCTCCGATCCTTACACGCCGCTCTCAGACGCGCACTGGGAAGTGACGGGTGTGGGAGATCGGCTGGGGGCCGCACTCGAATCAGGGCTCGACAACTCCCCTATGTATGACGATATCCCGTTTGATAAGGAGACGCATCTGATGGAGTTGGCGGACGTCGGCCTGAACGGGTTGTACGTGATGGACTGCGAAGCACTGGCTGATATCGCCGATGTGTTGGGCCGCGATGGTGCCGCTCAGGAGCTACGCGCTCGTGCGGCCGACACTCGCGGGGTGCTCGCCACCTTGTGGGATGAGGATCGTGGGATCTTCCTCAACCGGCGCACCGATACCGGAACCGCGAGCCCCCGTCTCTCACCCACGAACTTCTATGCGCTGTTGGCTGATGCCGCGACGCAGGCGCAAGCTGAGCGTATGATGACCGGCCATTTCTACAACTCCGCGGAGTTCTGGGGCGACTGGATCATGCCCTCTATCTCGCGGAACGACCCGGCATATCCAGAACAGTCCTATTGGCGCGGGCGCATCTGGGCCCCGATGAATTTCCTGGTCTACCTGGGCCTGCGCCGCTACAATCTCCCGGAAGCTCGGGCCGATCTGGCCGAGAAGTCCCGCCGTCTGCTGATGAAGGAGTGGTTGGAGAAGGGGCACGTTCACGAGAACTACAACCCCGATACCGGCGAGGGATGTGATCTTGCCAACAGCGATCACTTTTATCACTGGGGCGGGTTGCTGGGGTTGATCGCCTTTATCGAGACCGGCGTGCTGGAAGGGCCGGAGGTGCCGCTGAAGGATAACGCGGCATAGGTTATTCAGATACTCTCGTGCGGGCACTGTAAGTTCTGCACGAGACTTCACATAGCTGAAAGGCAGTTACGATGATTGATCTTACGATGGATATTGCAGGTTTGGAGCACGCGGTCGAGCGCGCGCGCGAGCGCAACATCATCATCCCCACCTTTGCGCAGCAGAAGCATCCGGAACTGATCCCGGACGCGATCAAGCAGGAGCTGGGGAGCATCGGGCTCTGGGATATCACCCCGCGCAACCTGTTTCGAATTACGTGGAAGAACCAGCCGGTCTCCCAGGGTGGCGCGTTCGGCGGTGTTAACTACATCGAAATCCCCCCGGAGCTGACCGGTGTGGACACCCGGATCATCGCTTTGGTCGGCAAGTGGTTCCCCACCGGGGCGCACAAAGTCGGTGCGGCCTTTGGCTGTCTGGTGCCGCGGCTGGTCACAGGGCAATTCGACCCCACTCGGCAGAAAGCGGTCTGGCCGTCAACGGGTAACTACTGCCGCGGCGGGGCCTACGATTCCACGATCCTGGCGTGTGAGTCGATCGCCATCCTGCCCGAGGGGATGAGCCGCGAGCGCTTTGAGTGGCTCGCCAACGTCTCCGGTGAGGTTATCGCCACGCCGGGCAGCGAGTCCAACGTCAAGGAGATTTTCGACAAGTGCAATGAGCTGAAGCGCGACCGGGGGGATGCCGTCTCCATCTTCAACCAGTTCGACGAGTTCGGCAACTACCTCTGGCACTACGAGATCACCGGCCACGCGATGGAAGAGGTCCTGGCGCGCGAGTTGCGGACCGGTGAGCGGTTCGCGGCGTTGGCCTCCAACACGGGTTCCGGCGGCACGATTGCCTGCGGCGAGTACCTGAAGCAGCGCTTTCCGGGGATCAAGGTAGTGGCAAGTGAGGCGCTGCAGTGCCCGACGTTGTCAATGAACGGGTTTGGCGCCCATCGTATCGAGGGCATCGGTGATAAACACGTCCCGTGGATCCATAATGTCAAGAACACCGATGTGATTACCGCGATCGACGACCAGGCGGCCATCGACCTGATCCGGCTCTTCAACGAGCCTGCGGGCCACGCTTATCTGAAGCGTCGCGGCGTGCCTGCCGACTTCATCGATCAACTCGACTTGATGGGCATTTCCAGCGTCGCCAATGTCCTCTCCGCCATCAAGGCTGTCAAGTGGTATGAGCTGACCGGCCAGGACGTTATCCTTACCGTCTGGACGGATTCGATGGAGTTGTACCAGAGCCGGCTCGTGGAGTTGCGGGAAGCGCACGGCGAGTACACGGAGCTGGACGCTGCCGCCGACTACGAGCGCTATCTGCTTGGTGAGGATATCGGCAATATGACCGAGCTGAGCTATCGAGATCGCAAGCGCGTCCACAACCTCAAGTACTACACGTGGGTCGAGCAGCAGGGCAAGACCTACGAGGAGATCCAGGCCCAGTGGTACGATGAGACTTACTGGACCAGCATCCAGGGGCAGATTGCGGAGATGGATGTGCTTATCGAGGCCTTCAACGAGCGGGTCGGTCTGTTGCCGTAGGCTCTGTTTGTCGTCTGAGTAACACCCACTTGCCCACGCTTTCTATTTACAGAGGCTGTGGACACGGTATACTAATCGCAAATTGCCATCCTGGGACCAAGTTCTCTGCTACCTGATATCGCGAGGTAAAACGGCATGGATCCACTGATTTCTGTTGTTGCCCCTGTCTACAATGAGGAAGCGCTGATCCGCGAGTTCCACCAGCGGGTGTGCGCCACCATGGACAGTGTGGGCGAGCCATGGGAGCTGATCTTGGTTGACGACGGTAGCCGGGATGAGACGCCGGCGCTGCTTGACGTCCTTCAACGGGAGGACCCTGACCACGTGGTCGTGGTTCATCTTGCCCGCAACTTCGGACATCAGCTGGCGATCACCGCGGGCATGGACTACGCGCGGGGTGAAGCCGTGGTGACGATCGACTCCGATCTTCAGGATCCACCGGAGGTCATTGTGGATCTGGTCAAGAAGTGGCAGGAAGGCTATGAGGTGGTCTACGCCGTGCGCGCTGAACGTGAAGGCGAGACGTGGTTCAAGCTCTTCACGGCCGGCCTCTTCTATCGCCTGATTCAGCGGTTGACCAGTGTGACGATTCCGATGGAGGCCGGCGATTTCCGGCTGCTGGACCGCAAGGCGCTGGCGTATCTGCGTTCCATGCGCGAGCACAGCCGGTTTGTGCGGGCCATGACATCGTGGGTGGGGTTCCGCCAGACCGGGGTCCCGTACCGGCGCCAGGCACGCAAAGCCGGCGAAACCAAGTACACCGTGCGGAAGATGGTGCGTCTGGCGATTGACGCGATCACCGGCTACTCGACGCTACCCCTCAAGTTGGCGCTGTGGTCTGGCTTTGCGGCTGCCGCGCTTGGGGCGGTGATGGCGGTGGTCCTTACCATCGTCCGGCTCGGCGGTACGGCTCCGCTGGCAGGACAGGGATTCACGGCGAGCCTGGTGCTCTTTGTCGGGGGCGTGCAGATGGTGATGGTCGGCATCCTGGGGGAGTACATTGGTCGTATCTACGATGAAGTTCGCCAGCGACCGCTCTATACCGTCCAAGAGGTCAAGCGGAAAGCGTAGAGGAGCTGGAGTATGAACCTATGGGATATTTACTACACGGCCACCCGTCTTGACGACGCAGTCGGTCTGCTGGGGAAGTACGGTGATCGCGCGCGTATCATAGCCGGGGGGACGGACCTCATTATCGAAATCCAACACCAGACACGGGTACCCAAGGTCGTGGTGGATGTGACAAGGGTGGGGGGGCTGGACAGCGTCCGGATGGATGAGGACGGGATGGTGCACCTTGGCCCGATGGTCACGCACGCTCAAGCTGCCGCTTCGCCCTTGTTGCAGAAGCACGCGCTGCCGCTGGCGCAAGCGTGCTGGGGGGTGGGGGCGCCGGCGCTGCGGAATCGTGGCACGATCGCCGGCAATCTGGTGACGGCCTCGCCGGCCAACGACACCATCACGGTGTTGCGGGCCCTGGATGCGCGGCTTACCTTGCGCAGCGTGCGCGGTAGTCGCGAGATCCCTATCGGTGAGTTCTACGAAGGTGTGCGGCGAACGGTGATGGCGCCGGATGAGCTCTTGAGCGATATTGCCTTCGCCGCGTTGGATGATAGCCAGTCGGGGGTCTTTCTCAAGATCGGCCTGCGCCGTGCGTTGGCGATCGCCGTGACCAATGTGACCGTGGTTGTGACCAGGGGCGGCGGCGATGTCGTGACCGGGGCACGTATCGCTCTGGGCAGCGTGGCCCCCACCATCATTCGTGCCCACGAGGCTGAGGCCGCGTTGGTGGGTGGACCCCTGACGGATACCCGCATCAGCGAGGCCGCGGTGGTCGCGGCCGGTGAGGCCCGCCCGATCGACGACGTCCGCGGTTCGGCGTGGTATCGCAAGGAAGAGGTTGAGGCGCTGGTGCGCCGGGCGCTGGAGGTCATTCGATCCGGCGATGTGCGCGGCGCCATGTGGATGGACCTGCCGGAACCTGAGGCGATGGTCAAGCTGTGGGGCAAGACGCGCAGTTGGCCCCGGTTAAGCGGTCCCACGATCGCGCACCACGCCGATGGTGACGAACCGATCCAGACGGTCGTGAACGGCCAAAACGTCACGGTGCAGGGTGCGAACGGCAAGACTCTGCTCCGGATGCTGCGCGATGACCTGGGATTAACGGGGTCCAAGGTGGGCTGTGAGGAGGGCGAGTGTGGGGCCTGCACGGTCTGGCTGGACGGCATCGCCACGTTGGCCTGTTTGACGCCGGCGCCAAGAGCCCACGGCGCCTGCATCCGGACGGTGGAAGGGTTGGTCGATGAAGGTGAGCTGCATCCCGTACAGCAGGCGTTCATCGATGAGGATGCGGTGCAGTGTGGTTATTGCACCCCCGGCTTCGTGATGAGCGCTGCGAAGCTGCTGGAGGAATTCCCCAATCCGGACCGTGAGCAGATCAAGACGGCGCTCAGCGGCAATCTTTGCCGCTGTACGGGCTACTACAAGATCATCACGGCTGTGGAGAAGGCTGTGAAGCGATGAAACGAACAGTCCCCGAGAGGGAGGGTTATCAGATCACGCTCTATATGCGGACGTATTACTCCTTGCTGCGCACCACTGAGGCGGTTCAGATCCGCACGCTGGAGGAGATGCATATAGCGATGGATCCACTGCTCCACCCGAACGCCGACGCGATGGCGCCGGATATGTCGGCCGTCGTCTATACCAGTTTACGCCTACCCAAGTGCATTCGTGATGTGCGTCAGGTCGTTCTCGGGCAGAGTGAGGAGGTCTTCCAGCACCGAGGCTACCCTCAGGTGGAAACGTGGGCGGTGGTCACCGCACCGGCGCGGCGCCGACGGATGTTCTACGATGGGTCTGAGACCCTGGCAGTCTATATCGCCAGCATCTCCGATATCGATGATATCGTGCCGATGTTGACAGCTTACCAGATCGAATGGAACAAGATGCACACGCTGATCGGCCTGCAGGCCGGCCTGGGGGAGAGACTGACGGCAGCCGCCGAGGCTGGGAGTTGGGAGCCGGAGCTCCAGGCCGAAACCCAGCGCATCCTGCAGCTCAGTGAGGATGACTGGCAGCGCCTGGAGGCGATCTGGGGTGACGATCTCCTCGAGTTGCTGGCGCGTGCGGGTGCCTACAGGAAGCGGATGTCGGTGCAGTTGCTGGCCGGCTCGCACGTGGAGTACCGGCGCGCAACGCAGAAATGGTGGGATCGCGTCAACCGGTACGTCCCCTTCGATCTGTCGGAGCGTCCTATCTACTTCGTATCCAGCAATACGCACAGCCTGGTCAATATGGTCACGTGCTTTGCCCAGGAGCACGAAGCACGCTTGATGGATTATCTGGCATCCAAGGCAGACCCGGAACTGTGTGCGGAAGCTGAGCGCATCCAGCAGCGGCTTGTCCCCACCAGCTGGGCCAACTTCCTCTATTACACACTCAAGAAGTATCTCCAGGTCCCCGAGGGTCAGGATCTGCTGGCGGCTCAGAAGGAATATGAGGTGGCGCACGGTGTGACGCGTATCCCCAGCCAGCACACCTTCGATCTTGAGGTCCAGCTGATTGATATCTCCAAGTTGAGCGCGGATCATTTGGATCCGCGAATCGTGGACAGCCTTGCGGCGGAGCGCCTCAAGAAAACCAACGCGATTATCCTCAATATCGACTATCCCCTGGGTTTTGGGGCGTATCACCTGTTGTCACGTATCGCGGTCAACGTCGGTGAACTGCGCGGCGCTTATGTGATTGGCAAGGCGGCGACGCTGAACGGGCGGATCGGCGATGTGCTGGTGCCAAACGTTGTCTATGACGGACACTCGCACAACACCTACTTGTTCAACAACGTCTTCACGGCCAGGCACGTGTCGCCCTATTTGGTCTATGGCGATGTTCTGGATAACCAGCGCGCCATCGCTGTGCATGGGACCTTTCTACAGAACCGCCCCTATATGGAGGCGTTCTTACAGCTCGGCTATACGGATGTCGAGATGGAGTCGGGCCCCTACCTCTCTGCGCTGTACGAGTTCATTCGCCCGCGCCGCTATCCGGAGGATGAACTGGTGAACCTCTATCGGGTTCCCTTTGAGGTCGGCGTCCTGCACTACGCATCTGATACGCCGATCAGCAAGGGGCGTAACCTGGGGACGCGCAACCTTTCATACTACGGCATTGATCCGACATACGCGACGACCGTTGCCGTGCTGCGCCGTATTCTAGCACTGGAAACCCAAACTCAGATGGACGAGGGCCGGCGCCGCCGCGATACCGAGGAGACCAAGGATGAAGGGTAAGTACATCGGGCAGGCATTGCCGCGCTTTGAGGTGCGTGAGCGGGTCACAGGAGAGGCGCTCTACCCCGGGGATATCGATATGGAGAACGCGCTGACGATGCGGATCCTGTTTGCCGGGCGTCCCCACGCGCGCGTCGTCGAGGTCGATCCTTCTGAGGCCTTGGCCCTTCCCGGTGTCGTCGCCGTCTTCACGTCTCGGGATGTGCCGGTCAACGAGTACGGCCTGCAGTATCCTGACCAACCTGTGCTGTGTGGCCCTGCTGAACCCGGTGCGCGTCCGGAGCGGCCCGGCACCGACGTCGTCCGCTTTGTCGGCGATCAAGTTGCCACGGTCGTGGCTGAGGATGCGTTGATCGCGGCACAGGCATTGGACCTGATCCGGGTGGTGTACGAGGATCTTCCGGTGATCACCGATCCACGCGAAGCGCTCAAACCGGAGGCGCCGCATCTTCACCCACCCTATCCCGGCATCGCCGCACATCCGGAGTTGGTTTTTGAGGGCAACATCGTCTCCCGGCACCGCATCCGGCGCGGCGATGTGGATGCTGCCCTCTTTGAGGCTGATGTCGTTGTCGAGTCGACGTATGAGATCCCCGGCCAGGAGCACGCGTATCTGCAGCCCGAGGCCGGCGTGGGCTATATCGATGAAGAAGGTCGGATCACTGTCGTGGTGGGTGGGCAGTGGACGCACGAGGACCGGGCCGAGATTGCGCATGCATTGGACGTGCCCGAGGAGTCGGTCCGCGTCATCTACCCCGCGATCGGTGGTGCGTTCGGCGGGCGCGAGGACATGTCGGTGCAGATTGTGTTGGCTCTGGCGGTGCAGCGTCTGCAGCGGCCGGTCAAGATCGAATGGAGTCGTGAGGAATCCATCCTCGGGCACCACAAACGCCACCGCGTCTTCGCTCATGCGCGATGGGCTGCCACCAAGGAGGGTGACCTGCTGGCCGCTGAGTGCGAGGTTATCGCTGATGCCGGGGCCTACGTCTACACCACGAACAAGGTGATGGGGAATACGCTGCTCACGGTCAACGGCCCGTACCGTATACCGAATGTCAAGACAGATGTCCTGGGGGTCTACACCAACAACATTCCCGGTGGCGCGTTCCGGGGTTTTGGCGCGCCGCAGGGCAACTTCGTCGCCGAGTCCCAGATGGACAAACTCGCCGAGGCGCTGGATATGGATCCCGTCGCGTTCCGGCTGCGCAACCTGGTCGTCGACGGCGACCCGATGCCGTGGGGCAAGCCCCTGCCGGACGACGCTCGAGGCCTGCGGCAGTGCCTGGTCGCGGCTGCGGAGACGGTCGGCTGGCGGCAGGACTCGGTAGCCTTGGCGGCCGATGGCGGCGGCTGGACCGCGCCGGAGGTCGCGCCGCGTGCGGATGATCCCGCCTACCTGAGGCGAGGGGCCGGCATTGCGTTGGTATTCAAGAACATCGGCTTTTCCTTCGGTTATCAGGAGAAGGCCTGGGCCGGGGTTGAGCTTCACGGCGGCGCCAAGATCGAGCGTGTGGTGGCCTACGCCGCCAGTGCTGAGGTGGGGCAGGGGACGCGGACGGTGATCCGCCAGATGTTTGCCGAGGCCCTGGACGTGGACCTGGAGATCGTCGATCTTCGCCCGGCGGACACTGCGACGACGCAGAGCGCCGGGTCCGCCTCCGCATCTCGGATGACTTTCATGATCGGCAACGCCATTCGGGGCGTCGCCGAGGCGGCGCTGGAGAAGTGGCGGAGCGAGGTGCGCCCGACGAAGGCTGACTTCACCTATCTGGCGCCCAAGACCACGCAGATTGATGCCGAGACCGGGTATGGCCATCCCAACTTCGCCTATGGGTACGCCGCGATCGGGGCCCAGGTGGTGGTGGATGTGCAGACGGGCCTCTGCCGCTATCCGCTGCTGGTCTGTGCCAACGATGTGGGCCAGGCGATCAACCCGCGGCTGGTCGAGGGGCAGATTGAGGGGGGCGTTGTGCAGGCATTTGGGTGGGCCACAACGGAGCACTTCATCGAGCGCGACGGCGTGCCGCTCACCGACTCGCTCAGCACCTACCTGATGCCGACGATCGAGGACATTCCGGACCGAGTGGTGTCCATCTTGGTCGAGTATCCTGAGGCCCACGGGCCCTGGGGGGCGCGAGGCATGGCCGAGATGCCCTTCATCGGGGTCGCGTCGGCCCTGCACCACGCGCTGCGGAACGCCACGGGAGTCTGGTATAATCGATTCCCATTTAACTCCGAGCTCGTGCTGCGTGGGCTCAAAGGGAAGGTGTTGTGACGTTGATCGGAGGCCGGAAGCTGATACGCCGTTACTTGAGTCTGTTCGCGATTGTAGTGCTTATCGCCGGGTGTGCTGACCTGGCGCAGTTGCTGCCGGGGCCTGCAGAAGAGGGGCTCCCCTCTGCTTTCGTAGTCCCCACACCTGCGCAAACTTACCCCCCGGAGATGTCGACCGCGGCCCGCATGTTGGCGCGCGGCGAGATGGTGGTCGGGGTCCGCTATGACCTGGAGCCCTTCTCCTACATCACCGCCGACAGTCAGCTGGCCGGACTCGAGATCGATCTGGCGCGCGAGCTGGCGCAGCGATGGTTGGGATCGCCTGACGCGGTCCGCTTTGTGCAGGTTCGGTCGGATACGGCCTACACCTACCTTGCCGCCGGGACTGTGGACGTCGTCTTCGCGGGGTTGGTACACACGCAGGATGGCGAGGCGCGCGCCGACTTCAGCCCACCCTATTTCGCCAATGGTATGGCCCTCCTGACATTCCCTGACACCGGTATCCAGAGTCTGGCGGATCTGGAGGGCAAAACAGTGGGTACTGTGCCGTGGACGGAGAGCGCGGCTGCACTGGAGGCGTCACTCTCAGTTTCCGTGACGCAAGTGGCGTACGAGCAAGCAGCTGACGCGATTGTGGCGTTACAGCTGCGCCAGATCGACGTCTACGTCGATCACCGCCACCGGCTGGAACGCGCCCGGAACATGGTGGCCGACTCGGTCATCGTGGGGCAATGGACATGGGAACCGATCTCCATGATCTACCGGCAGGATGATCCCTTCTTCGCGGATCTGGTGATGCTGACCTTTGAGGATATGGCCGCCGACGGCACGCGCGACGCTCTCTATGACCGCTGGCTGCCCGGTACCTCGCCGCCTTCGTCGGTGCGGCTTGGTAGCAGTGGCGGCGTTGGTGAGCTTGGCGGTGGTGGGGCGACCCCGGTGCTGGACACCACGCCGCAGCAGATCAGCACGCAGGATGTGATGGCCCGTATTCGCGACCGGGGTTCGGTGGCGGTGGGCTATTTCCGGACCCGCTGGCCTTACACTGGCGACCGTGCGGATGGTGTGCCCACCGGGTTTGAGGTCCGCCTGGTCGAGCAGCTGGCAGAGCTGTGGTTGGGCAGCACTTCAGCCGTTACCTTTGTGCCCGTTATGGACGAAAACGACGCACTGCAGCAGCTGGAGCGTGGCGAGGTCGACATACTGATAGGGGCGTGGGTGCAGACGCGTGAGGGCGAACTGCGTGTGGACTATTCCATCCCCATCCTGGATGACGGCGTCAGCATCATGTCCATGGCGACCAACCCGATCAACGAGCTGCCCCAGTTGAGCGGGCAAGCGGTCGGCGTGGTGGTGGGGAGCAGCGCCGAAGCGGCTGTGCCCGGCTTCTCACAGGGCGTGGGTCTCTCGTCGCGGGGCTACCCGACATTTGAGGCGGCCCTGGCGGGCCTGCAGACCGGCGAGGTCGTCGCACTGCTGACCGAGCGGTGGCCGGCACTCGACGTGCACTTCCGGCAGACCGACTACGTCTTCACCGACCGGCGGTACACCTACCGCCCCGTGGCTCTGGTCGTGCCTGAGGGCGACTCCGACTTTCACGATCTGGTGAACCTCAGCCTGATGTGGCTGCAGTCTCAAGGCATCTACCAGGAGGTGTACAGCCTCTGGTTCGACGACGCTGTGCCCGAGCTGGAGAGCTGGCCCGGGTTGGCCACCTCGTTGGTGATCCAGCGGTAGGTGTGGTGTAGGGCCACATTGCCTCGATGCTGTGCTGCTCAAGCCGCGAGGGGGCGAAGTACCACTTCGCCCTACGCGGAGCGGTCTGCATTCTGCGTAGGGCGAAACTCCTCTCGAGGGCAAGCTGCCTGCTTCGACTCCGCGCGCTGACAGTCACGCAATCACGTTCCCTCGTGCGGGGCGAAGTACCACTTCATCCTACGCGGAGCGGCCTGCATTCTGCGTAGGTCGAAACTCCTTTCGAGAGCAAGCTGGCTGGTTCGACTCCCCGGGCGGACAGTCACGCAATCACGTTCCCTCGTGCGGGGTTTTGCCAGGACGCGTCTTGTCAAGTGGTGCAAGACCGGGTGCTGCACATAGGCGTTGGGCAGATGCGACACTCCTTGTCTTCAATGAATCGGTGCCACCGGGATGGGAATGGGCACGCTTCAGAATGGGGGTAGTACCGCAAGAGAGGGGCCCGTCGCCAGGCGGTCAGCGTGCCCACTTACCCATCTTGAGACGCGCTTATCCTATGTCCAGAAACTCGTCAACCCGGCTGATTGTGGTAGAATATAGTTTGTGAACCAGGCAAGCGAACCCCAGAAAGAGACGCGTCGCCCTATGGGCGCCTTAGCCTGTGTTACCACCGGGTTTGAGGTCACCGCTAGACATCTTGAGTTGATTTTCCTCCCGTTGCTACTGGATCTGTTTCTCTGGTTGGGGCCCCGATTGTCGGTCTCGCCGCTTCTGATGGCGATCAAGGACCTGATGTCCCAGTTGATGACGGCCGATGTCGTGCTGCCGGAAACCACCGAAAACTATGTGCGGATGATCCAGCTTCTGGAGGAGCTCGGCAGGGGGTTCAATCTCTTCTCGTTCCTCAATCCTGGCCCGTTGCTGGGCATTCCGGTCCTGACGCCTTCGCGTATGTCGGTGCTGACGCCGATGGGAGAGCAATCCGTCGTCGAAGTAGCGTCGTTCTTTGTGGTGATGGCTGTCGTTGTGGCGTTGGCGATAGTAGGCCTGGGCTTGAACGCGCTCTACCTACGTATTCTGGGCAAGAGTGTGATCGCAGAGACCGAGGCGGCGATCCCGGGACCACGCACGATCTGGGCGGTGTGGCGGCAGTTTGTTGCATTCGGGATCTTGCTCTACGTCGCCTTCTTCATCTTCTCGATGGTGACCTCGATCTTCGCCACCATCGTCGGACTCTTCAGCTTCTTTGTGGCCGGCTTGATCATGGCGACGATGCTATCGATCGCCTTATTCGTGGTTGTCCATCTGCTTTTTACGGTCCCCGGCATGGTGCAGCTGCGTCGCGGGTTGTTTCGCGCGATGAAAGAGAGCTTGCTCCTTACGCGCGTGGACTTCGTCAACGTTGCTTTTCTGTTAGGGCTGATCTTGGTGATCTCGCGTGGGCTGAATGTGGTTTGGATGCTGCCGGAGCCTGATTCGTGGGCGACGTTTGTCGGCCTTGGCGGGCACGCCTTCGTCAGCACCGCGTTGACAGCCGGCCTCTTTATCTTCTACCAGGAGCGTCTGCGCTACTTGGAGGCGATGAAGCAAGTCTTCGCTGCACAGGCTAAGAAGACCCGGGTGCCCTCGGTGTTAGGGAAGTAGACATCGGTCTATGAGGATGACGGCTGATCCATGGCTGGGAAACTGAATAACGCGAATCTGAAATATGACGCATCAACCATCCAGGTGTTGGAGGGGTTGGAAGCGGTACGCCGGCGCCCTGGCATGTATGTCGGTGGCACGGATGTCCGTGCGCTGCATCACCTTGTCTACGAGGTGGTCGACAACTCCATCGACGAGGCATTGGCTGAGGTCTGCGATCGCATCCGTGTGATCATCGGCTCGGACCTTACGGTGACGGTCATCGACAACGGACGCGGTATCCCCGTGGGGATTCACCCCGAGAAGGGCATCTCCGCACTTACCCTCGTCCTCACCACGCTGCACGCCGGCGGTAAGTTCGACGGCGGCGGCTACAAGGTCTCCGGCGGTCTGCACGGTGTGGGCGTCTCGGCTGTGAACGCGCTTTCGGAGTGGATGGAGGTCACCGTCAAGCCCGGTGACGGACAGGTCTACAAGCAGCGCTTCGAGCGCGGCATCCCCGTCACCGGCGTCGAGGTCATCGGGACATGCGATCCCGAAGATTCCGGGACGGCGGTGGCGTTCCGGTTCGACCCGACTATCTTCGTTGATGTTGCCTACAGCTTCAGCACGCTGGCGCAGCGCTTCCGGGAGATGGCCTTTGTCACGCGCGGGGTGGAAATTGAGCTGGTCGACCAGCGCAAGGCGCCGGCGCGGCGGATGACCTTCTACTTTGAGGGGGGGATCCGCTCCTTTGTCAAGTTCCTTGACCGCAACCGCCAGCCGCTCCACGAACCGTTCTATGTGGAGAAGGACGTCGACGGCGTCGGCGTTGAGGTGGCGTTCCAGTACAGCGCCCATTTCAACGAGATGGTGCTCTGTTTTGCGAATACGATCAATACTATCGACGGCGGCTCGCACCTTACCGGCTTCCGCTCGGCGTTGACGCGATCCATCAACGAGGTGGGGCGCAAGCTTTCGGTGATCCGGGACGGCGATCCGAACCTGAGCGGCGACGATGTCCGCGAGGGCCTGACGGCCATTATCAGCGTCAAGGTCGGCGAGCCGCAGTTCGAGAGCCAGACTAAGGTAAAACTGATGAACCCCGAGGTCCGCTTCGCGGTGGAGACGGTGGTCAGCGGTGCGATCTCCGAGTTCTTTGAGACCGATTCGCGCGTGGCCCGCCGCATCATCGAGAAGGGCCTCATCGCCTTCAAGGCGCGCGCCGCGGCGCGCAAGGCCCGGGACCTGGTCATCCGCAAGAGCGCGCTGGAGAGCATGACACTGCCCGGCAAGCTCGCCGACTGCTCCAGCAGGGATGCCAAGAACAGTGAGATCTTCATCGTCGAGGGTGATTCTGCCGGCGGTTCAGCCAAGCAGGGCCGTGATCGACATTTCCAGGCCATCCTGCCGCTGCGCGGCAAGATCCTCAACACGGAGCGCGCCGGGCTCCACCGGGTCCTGGGCAACAGAGAGATTCAGGCGATGATCTCGGCGTTGGGTTGCGGCATCGGTGAGCAGTTCGATCTCAGCTCTCTGCGCTACCACCGCGTGATCATCATGACCGATGCTGACGTGGATGGCCTGCACATCACGACGCTGCTGCTCACCTTCTTCTTCCGCTATATGACAACGCTGATCGAGTCCGGCCACCTCTACATTGCGCAGCCACCGCTCTATCTGGTGAAGGCCGGGCGTGAGGCCAAGTACGTCTACAGCGAGGGTGATCTGGCTGCGACGGTGCGGGAGCTGGGCGAGCGTAGGTACTCACTCCAGCGGTATAAGGGTTTGGGTGAGATGAACCCGGAGCAGCTCTGGGAGACTACCATGGACCCCGCGCAGCGCACGTTGCTCCAGGTGCGGATTGAGGATATCGTCGAGGCGGACCGCGTCTTCGATATGCTGATGGGCAGTGAGGTGCCACCGCGACGGAAGTTCATCCAGTCCCACGCGCGCGAGGTGCAGAACCTCGACGTGTAGGG
>CAZEXX010000020.1:0-17201 GCA_964516885.1 uncultured Anaerolineales bacterium
GAAGGGGCCTCTGTCACGGCCGGCGATCTGGTAGTGCAGTTGGATACGAGTCTGCTCGATGGCCAGATCGCTGTTGTGGAGGCGAAGGTGGCAACGGCTGAGGCGGGGTTGGCGCAGGCCATGGCCGGCGCGCGTCCCGGCCAGATAGCAGTGGCGGTCGCACAGCTTGGTCAGGCACAGGCGGCCTTGACGACGGCCCAGAGGGCGGTGAGTGATACGCTGACTCTGATTGACTCCCCTCAGGACATCGACCTGCAGGTTGCCGTTCTGCGCGCACAAATCGAGTCTGCCCGTGAACAGCAGGCGCGGGCTGTCGCGCTCAAGGATGCGGTGGAAGTGGCCAAGGAGACGGTTGATGATCTCTACGCCAAGTTCGACGGGGGCGGACGGCACCGTTTCGACGTCGCTGAGGGCAACGTGGCGGATCTGGTCAAAGATGCACTGCCGGATGAACTGTCTGGCCAATTGCCTGATGACTTCGGTGACAATCTACCGAGCACCGGAGATCATACCATCGAGTACGGGGATTATGAGCTGCATCTGGACAACGGAGCCTACCAACTCTACGCCTGGAAGAACATCGTGTTTCCTATGGAGGCGACACTGCTTCCCAACCAGTGGTGGCAGGCGTGGGTGGGTGTCAACGCAGCCGCGGCGCGCACCGAGGGGATGGAAGCTCAACTGAATCAGCTCTATGCGCAGCGCGCCAACCCACAGGCTCTGCAAGCACAGCTTGACGAGATGACGGCGTTTGAGGCGCAGTTGGCGGCTCGGGTGATGATGGCTGAGACGCAGCTCGATGCACTGCGGGCCGGGCTTATCCCGGAGGAGATCGCGGCGATCGAGGCCAAGGTGGATCAAGCCTATGCCGGGCTGGAGGCACTCATGGCCCAGCGGGATATGCTGGCGTTGACGACGCCGATCTCGGGGACGGTGGTCGATATCCTCATACGTGAGGGTGAGGTCGCCGCCCAAGGCGCTACTCTGATCTCGGTGGCGGATCTGGCCGATTTGACCTTGACCGTATACGTGCCGGAGACACGGCTTGGCGAGGTCTGGCTGGATCAGATGGCGAGTGTGCACGTGGACAGCTTCCCGGGGTGGATGTTCCAGGGCTACGTGAGCCATATCTCCGACAGCGCCGAGTTTACACCGCGCAATGTCGCCACGGTGGAGGAGCGCCAGAACCTGGTCTTCGCCGTCGACATCCGCATCAGCAATGAGGGCGGCAATCTCAAGCCGGGCATGCCTGCGGATGTGGTGTTCACGGCGGAGACCCGGACCCTGTCACGAGGGGAGGAGTAGAGTGTCGAAGCGATACTATCTGCTGAGCATGGTTGTGTTGATGCCTCTTCTTGCCGCAGGGTGTGCCGGTGTGGTCACGTTGGCTGAACTCCCGGACCCCTTGACAGATACGGCGCCACTGATGGCGGCGGGCACCATCCGGGCCCGGGACGTAAGATTGGCAACGGAGCTGGGGGGGCGCATTGTCTCTCTCAATGCAAAGCAGGGAGAGGCCGTTCGTGCGGGGGACGTGCTGGTGACATTGGATGCAACGCCCTGGGAGCTGCAGTTGCTGCCGGCTGAGGCGGCCGTCGCTGCCGCCGTGGCTGATTTGGCTGTGTTGAAGGCTGACCCGCGCGAGGCGCAGGTTGCAGCAGCAAAGGCCGCCGTGGCGTTGGCCGAAGCCCAATACGATGGTGCCTATGCGGGTTGGCAGAACGCCGTTGAGAGGGTCGAGAATCCTCAAGACTTGGACAGCCGGATCGTCGAAGCCCAAGCGCAGGTTGCGCTTGCCATACAGGGTGCTGAGTTGGCCGAAGCCCAGCTCCAGCCGGCCCAAGTCAACCGCGATATTCGTTCCAAGGGCTCTGTGGAGCGTGAGGCAGCTGAGTATCAGGTATTGGCGGCAGAGCATGCCCTGGCTGCCGCGGAGGCCGACCTGGAGACGTCGCTGACGTTGCTGGACTACTTGTGGTGGATTCGTAGTGAACCGTTGGGCTACATCGCCCAAGCGAATGGCGCGGAAGGCCAAGTCGCTATCGCTGAAGCCGAGGTCGTCGTGGCGCAAGCTCACCTGCAGGATGTGCTTGACGGGCCGACTGCGGAGGAGATCGCCGTAGCTGAGTCCGTGGTCCGACAGGCGCAAGCGGAGGCGGATCTATTGCGTCTGAAGATTGCCCGCTGCACACTTGTCAGCCCCATCGACGGGGTGGTGATGGCGCAGGCTCTGCAGCCGGGTGAGTTGGTTGCGCCCGCTGCGACGATTTTGCGATTGGCCGATCTCAGCGTGGTCAACTTGGAGGTGTACGTGCCGGAGAACCGCATCGGTCACGTGAGGCTCGACCAGACCGTGTCCGTTACGGTGGACAGCTATCCGGACCTCGTTTTTGAGGGTCGCGTGGTCAAGATAGGGGATGAGCCCGAGTTCACACCTCGTAATGTGGCCACAGCTGAGGAGCGGCTGAATACCTTCTACGCCGTTGAGATTGAGCTTGCGAACCCCGACGGGCTCCTTAAGCCGGGCATGCCGGCCGACGCACAGTTCTAGAGGCTATCTTCTTACCATGTGCCGAGGGTGGCGCCTACAAGGCGCCACCCTCGGCACGTTTCCGCTAAACGCGCGTTCTACCTTGACTGGCCAACCAGTGGCAACAAGTCCGCTGTAGACTCCAGGACTATGTGCGCCCCGGCTCGCCAGAGTTCGGCCTCTTCCCCAAATCCGCACAGTACCCCGACCGCCCACGCTCCGGCACGGCGGGCAGCACGCATGTCAACTGGTGTATCCCCCACCATCACGCACGCTGCGGGGGCCAATCCCAGCTGCTTTGCTGCGTATAGGACCGGCTCGGGATGGGGTTTGAGTCGTTTAGTGGTCTCCTGTGTGGCCAACAGGTGGAAGTACTCGCTCAGAGCGTGCTGTTTCAGGAAGAGAACGGCATCTTCCTGTGACCGCGTCGATACCACGGCCAGTTGTCCCACGGTTGCGAGATGCTGGATCAGGGGGCGAACACCGGGGACTAGACGGAATGTCGGCTCGACACGTCGGCTCAGCCGGCGGCGCAGCGCAAAGATCCAGGGATCAAACCCGACCCTATCCAGCAAGGTCATTGCGTGATTCATAGGAGTCTCGCTGAGCATCACCATACGACGTGCAAGCTGCCGCGATCGCGGTTGCCCGATCAGGCGCAGCCGGTGTGCCAGGGCCTCCACGGCCTGGTCGTCGGTGTCCATAAGCGTGCCGTCCAGATCGAAGAACCATCCTCGGATCTCATCCAGGTGTAGTGCTAAGGAGGGGGTGCGTCTTGTCGATGTCACGGCAGAGTCTCTCACCAGAGGCTGATCAGCAGGCTGAACAAGCTGATCAATACGGCTGCCAGGGCGAGGGCGCAGGTGACCGTCATGCCCTTCTCCCGTTTGCTGCGCTCTGCATCCCAGGTGACCTGGCGATCACCCGTATCCCCGTGTATCTTGCCCGGCAGAGCCAAGCCGCGGCCCGCGTCGAACAGGAAGGTATGCTGCTGCCCACGCCCAGGACCACTGCCGACATGCAGAGCGCATCCGACCAGCGTGCCTGGGAGAATCCCGGGCCAATCAGCGCGTAGAGCGACGTAAGCACTATTGCGCCCGCCAGGGCCAGGCCCACGAGGCGCCAGAGGCGCAAAGGTTCTTGGTCATTGCTCTGTGACATCACACAATTCCTTTGCTTCCGTGTGTTCGGTATCTATGCTACAATGATGAAAAGGAGGCCCGATATGACAGATGATGAACAAGATACCGTCTTCAACCCAGGACAGGCCGAGTGGGTAGAGAAGAAGGCGGCGAGGGACCTCGACAAAGACCAGCGCGCATTACTGCTGGCCGTGGTGCAGCTGGAGGCTGAAACCGGACACGAATTGCCCCCAGATGAGCGCTCAGCGATTGAATCCTTGGCCGGCCAACTGGACGGCTTTGATGCGCAAGAGATCAAGAGAGCCATCGCCAAGATGGTGAACCAACCTGCTGACCCCAAGCGCAAGACGTCCTGGTCAGAACTCAAGAAGAACATACGCTAAGACCGGTCTCGCGCCAGGGGCTGATATGGCTAGAACGGCGGGCTGTCAAAGGGAGCGGGCTCCCCGGGGACAGGCCCGCCGGTGTTGATTGAGCGCAGTAGTTCCTCGGCGACTGCACGGTTTACTTTGCGCGACTGCCCCTGCATCTCCTGTGCGACAATGCCAAAATCCGTGAGGTTGTCCATCAGCCGTGCGGCCCTGGTGTAGCCGATACGCAGGCGCCGCTGAAGTAGCGACGTGGAGCAGCGGTTCTCCGCCAAGAAGACCTCAACCGCAGCGGGCAGAAGCTCGTCCTCGAAGTTGTAAGCGGAGGAGGTCGGCTCCTCGAATGTTGGGAAGAGCTGCGGTTGGGTGGCTACCTCGCCGACGCTGAGTCCCTCGGTGGAGAGTGTCTCCGTGCTCTGCGCTTCATCCGGCTCCACCGCTGTCTGCCAGAAGTTGATGAGACGGTTAATCTCAGCATCCGACATCCAAGCCCCCTGGAGGCGCAATGGTTGGCCCACGTCGGGGGGCATAAAGAGCATATCGCCTCGACCGAGCAGCCGTTCAGCGCCGGGCACGTCCAGGATCACGCGTGAGTCGACGGAAGAGGCCACTGCAAATGCGATGCGGGCGGGGAAGTTCGCCTTGATCAGGCCGGTCACGACGTCGACGCTGGGGCGCTGGGTAGCGATGATCAGGTGGATACCGGTGGCTCGGGACATCTGTGCCAGCCGGCAGATCACACGCTCTGCCTCGTCCGGCGCTTGCAGCATAATGTCGGCCAACTCATCAATCAGCACGGCGATATAGGGGATTGGCGTCTCTTCCTGGCTGTTCGTGACGCGCCGGTTGAAGTCGTCGATGTTGCGTGCCCCAACGTTAGCGAAGCGCCGGTAGCGGCTGTCCATCTCACGCATCACCCACCGCAGAGTCGGCACGACCCGATCCACATCCACGATCACCGGTGCCAGCAGATGTGGGATCCCGTTGTACTGCGTGAGTTCAACGCGCTTGGGGTCGACCAGGATCAGTCTCAGGGTGTCCGGCGTGTTCTGCAGCAGTAGTGCGGAGATGACGGAGTTCACGCAGACGGATTTTCCGGCACCGGTGGCGCCGGCGATCAGCAGGTGCGGCATCGCGCGCAGGTCCGCGGCAACAGCTTGCCCGGAAACACTCTGCCCCAATCCCAACCGCAGACGCCCCTTGAGCCGGCCAAAGCTGTCGGAATCCATCACGTCGCGCAAGGAGACAATGGCCGGTTCCTCGTTGGGGACCTCGATACCGACGAGTCCCTTCCCTGGAATCGGTGCCTGGATGCGAACACTCCTGGCGGAAAGTGCCAGCGCCAGGTCGTCGGCCAAATTGGCGATCTTGCTCACCTTGACCTTGGTTTTTCTGCCGCGGCTTTCCGTGAACAGCGGTTCCATACCGAACTGCGTTACGACAGGCCCTTGGTTGATCTCGCTCACGCTGACCGGCGCGCCAAAGCTCTCCAGTGTTGCCTCGATAATGCGAACCTGGTGGCGTATCAAGTTCTCGCTGTAGTATTGCTCACTGCCTTCCTCGAGCATCTCCGTCACAGATGGCAGTCGCCACTTCTGCGTGCCTACCTGCATCGGCTGGAGCCGCAGCTCGCCATTGCCATTGCTGACCCGGCCGGCCACGTTGATCTTTGGCGGGATCCGTGGGGCTGTGGGGGAGTCGGTCGCCTCAGCCGTGCCGCGTACGATCGATTCAGGGGAATGCGTGCTCTCCAGGAGCTCTTCCGGGATCTGCTTCTGAGAGATGTCTTTATTGGCTTCCAGCCGCGTCCTGCGCTGCTCACGCCACTCAATGATTATCTGCACCGCTTCGGCGGGAGAGACACTTGCGGCGAAGGTGATGGTGATGATCCACCCGATCAACAGGGTGAAGACCAGGCCCGCCGATCCTAGCCAATCGGTGCCGGTCTCCACAAGGAAAGCTCCAGTCAGTCCGCCACCCACACCTCTGCGGCCCAAAGCATAGAGATCCACTTGGGGCCAGATCAGGACAACCACAAAGTGCATTGTGGTCAGGGTCACAAAGAAGCCCAGAATCACGCCCACGATCTGCTCGGGATCAAGCGTGGGGATCTTGTCTCCGAAGTGACGCAGTACCAGCCAGAGGCCGAAGGAGCCCAGGAATATCGGGACGACATAACGGCCCCAGCCAAAGATCTGGCTGAGGAGCGAGATCCACCACTGGGTCAGGATGCCCTGCTGCGCAGAGAGCATGCTAAGGATCGTGAGCGTTGCGACAACGATCAGCACCCACCCCAGTATGTCCAGTTTCTGATCCCGGCTGAGCTGTTGCCACAGCGTCGGCTGCGGCTTCTTGCTCGATGAACGTCGAGACGAGCTGCTGCTGCGCGGCTTTTTCCTGGAACTGGCTGTGGAACTGCGCTTTGTCATCGTGGTATCTTCCTGGACCTCAAGACGTTACCTCCTCCCCAGCGCGGCATCGATAGCCTGGCGCACGGACCGGACCTGGGTGATTTCCAATCCATCGGGTGGGTGGAACTCCGAACGGCTCAATCGCCGGGGAATGATAGCACGCCCAAAGCCAAGGCGAGAGGCCTCTTGTAGCCGCGCCTCCAGTTGCCCAACCGAGCGTACCTCGCCGGAGAGGCCCACCTCACCCACCAGTGCCAGATCGGCCGGCAGGGGACGATCGCGCACACTGGAGGCCAATGCCACGGCCACGGCCAAGTCGACAGCAGGTTCATCGACCTGGAGCCCGCCGACGACGTTGGCGAAGATATCCTGTTCGCCGAGGGGCAGGCCGGCCCGGCGTGTCAAGACGGCAACAGTGATCAGGAACCGATTGTAATCCAATCCATTGACCGTCCGGCGCGGATTCCCGAAACTCGTGGGGCTTGCGAGAGCCTGAACCTCCACCAGGAGCGGACGTGTGCCCTCAATCGTGACAGCGACCGCCGATCCCGGGACGTTGACCATCCGTTCAGCCAGGAATGCTTCAGAGGGGTTAGCGACTTCGATCATGCCCTTTGCCTGCATCTCGAAGACACCGACCTCGGACGTCGCGCCAAACCGGTTTTTGATGCACCTCAGCAGCCGGTAGGTGTGGAAGGGATCGCCCTCGAGATAGAGCACGGTGTCCACGATGTGTTCCAGCACCTTCGGTCCGGCAATCGATCCCTGCTTGGTGACGTGCCCAACGATGAAGACCGGGGTGCCCTGCAGTTTAGCCCAGCGCTGGAAGCGGGCTGCGCACTCTCGTACCTGGCCCACGTTGCCCGCTGCGGAGTTGAGATCTTCCGTGTGCATCGTTTGAATCGAATCGATCACCAGAGCTTGGATGCCTGGATGCATCGCATTAGCCTGTCCCAGGATCGTGCCGATCTCTGTCTCCCACAGCAGGTGGAGTGGATCTCCCTGGATACCGAGGCGGTCCGCTCGCATCTTGATCTGCTGTGGCGACTCCTCGCCGGACACATAGAGCACCGGTTTCTTCTGGTCACCGAGTAGTGCCGCAACCTGGAGCAGCAGTGTGGACTTGCCGATCCCGGGCTCTCCGCCGATCAGGACAATCGAACCCGGCACCAGCCCTCCGCCAAGGACCCGCGACACCTCGGGCATCGGGATGGGAATGCGGGGGTGGGCGCCGAGCGTGACCTGGCTCAGGGGCTTGGGAAGCTGTGACCCGAAAGGAAGCGCGACGGCGCCGCCTGCTCTGGCGGGTTCGGCGCCGAGCTTGGTCTCAACCAGGCTATCCCACGCGCCGCAGTTGGGGCATTTGCCCAGATACTTGACAAAGCTCCAACTGCATTGCTGACAGATCCAGCGGATCTCTTGTTTGACCATGTGCTAAACCCACCTTATGATACCAGAACAGATATTCTACTGCAAGGGATCGTGGCCTGTTTCTACCCCGAAATGTCGGAAAGGCAAATGCAGTCTTGGCCCAACCGGTGTCTGTCAGAACGGGTACATGTGGGAATAAACTGCAGCCACCTGTGTCGGTTGCGCGATCATCAGTCTTTTCGTCCGCACAATGAAGCTCGCCTGCAACGGGAAGCCGATCGGCTCTGCGTTTGTTTGTGCTAGACTTAGCGTATGAACGTGGATTCACCCGGGGTAGAGATTCCTGAGTTGCTGGCAGATGCGATGCTGGGCAAGCTCGCGCGGTGGCTTCGCCTCCTGGGGTATGACGTGCGCTATATGCAGGATGACGATGCGGCTATTGCCTATGCGGCGCGTGCCGAGGGACGCATCTTGCTGACGCGAGACCACCAACTCTCTGAGCGCCGCGGTCTGCACACCGTGCTCGTGGAGTCCGATCATCTGACAGACCAACTAGCGCAGGTTGTGGAGGCCGTGGGTCGTTTGCCTGCGGGGACGCCGCAGCGGTGTATGGCATGCAATGCCGCGTTGGTGGCGATCTCGGTCGAGACGGCCCGGTCAGGCGTTCCTGCGTATGTCGTCGAGACTTTGGGATCGAGTAGCGATCTGCCCTTCCACCAATGCCCGGATTGTGGTAAAATCTATTGGAAGGGTACACATTGGCAGGGCATCGAAGATAAGCTTGACGAAGCTCTCAAAGATGGCGCTGTCAGACGTATGGCTAACAAACACCGTGCCTGATAGAACTACCTAGTTTTGGTTGACAAATCTATCGGGCAAGCTATAATAATCAGGCTGCCGACCCTACGCGGGATCGGCGTCTATTGTGTAATGGGGAGGATTGACGTGTACGCAGTTATTAAGGCCGGGGCACATCAGTATAAGGCATCCGTCGGAGACGAACTTATCGTTGAACGTCTTCCGTACGGTGTAGGTGAGCAGTTTGAGCTGAGCGAGGTCTATTTGCTGGTTGACGAGGACGGGATTTCGGTGGGACAGCCGACCGTTGACGGCGCCGTAGTTCGCGCAACCGTCGTCGATGAGTTCCGCGGACCCAAAATCCACATCTTCAAGTACAAGCCAAAGGAACGATACCGACGCCGCATGGGCCATCGCCAGACCTACATGCTCTTGCGCATTGATGAGATTGCCAAAGGAGCATAGCGATGGCACGCAAAAACCCTACAGGTACCAACGGTCGTGACAGTAACCCTAAGCACCGGGGAGTGAAGAAGTACGGTGGCGAACGTGTTCGCGCCGGCAATATCCTCGTGCGCCAGGTTGGGGAACGCCTCAAGGCCGGTGTCAACGTGGGCTTGGGCAAAGATTACACGCTTTACTCGCTGGTTGATGGCGTAGTGAAGTATGACGTGGTCCACGGCCGCAAGCGTGTGAACGTGGTCGCGCACGTTGAGGTGGCGGCATGAAGCCAGATCTGCATCCCAAGTGGTATCCTGCGGCTCTGGTAACTTGTGCGTGTGGGAATTCGTGGTCCGTCGGTGCAACGGTTCCCGAGATCCGCACGGACGTCTGCTCGAATTGCCATCCCTTCTACACCGGTGAGCAGCGTATCGTCGACACCGAGGGTCAGGTTGACCGCTTTATGCGCCGCTTGCGTGCGCGTGAAGAGGCGCTTCGCGAGGCAGAGCTTCGCAGGGACGCCAAGACATCGCCTGATGTTGCGATCGAGACCCTGGGTCTGTCCTCCCGCTTGGCAAGACTCTTGGCGGAAGCAGGCCTGACCACCACGGGTGATCTGGTCAGCCTTCTGGAAGAGAAGGGCGACGACGGGCTTACGGAGATCAAGGGGGTCGGTCTCAAGGCATTAGCAGACACGAAACGCAGCCTCCGTACTATCGGCTATGTTCTTCCGGGTGATGAACCACCCGCTGAGGAAGCCGATGCCGAAGTTGTTGAGGCGGCTGAGGCCGCATAAAGACTAACAAGCAAGGCAGGGGGCCAATCCCCTGCCTTGTTTTGTTCTAGGCTTCGGGAGCGCACTATGCCATCTAACACGGATTCCGGAACAATCGAGGTCATCTGCGGTAGCATGTTCAGCGGCAAGACCGAGGAGTTGATGCGACGTCTGCGCCGCGCCACGATAGCGAAGCTGCGCATCCAAGTCTTCAAACCCGCTGTGGACATACGGTATGCAGCGAAGGCGATCGCCTCTCACAATGGTCTCCAATTGAACGCAATCCCGGTACAAACCAGTGATGAGATCCGACAGCTGGTCGATCCCGACGACGCTGTCATCGCTATCGACGAGATTCAGTTTTTTGACGACGGGGTTGTGGCGTTGTGCGACGAACTGGCTGAGAAGGGCCACCGGGTGATATGCGCCGGCCTGGACATGGATTTTCGCGGCGAACCCTTTGGGCCGATTCCTCGGTTACTGGCCATCGCCGAGAAAATTGACAAGCTTCAGGCAATCTGCGTGGTCTGCGGTCACGCCGCAAGCCGCACCCAGCGGTTGATCGAGGGAAGACCTGCTTGCTACGAGGACCCTATCGTCTTGGTGGGCGCGGCCGAGGTCTACGAGGCTCGCTGCCGTGCTCACCACGAGGTCCCGCATGGCTCCTTCGCAGGGGTGACGTCGAGGTATGCGAGCTCGGCTATTCAGGAGGCAAGTGATGAGCGTGCCGATTCCTGATTCTGTCGACTACGTACTTCTGGATGAGGCCACGATTCAACGTCGTGTCCAGGAGGTGGCCGACAAGATCAGTGCCGACTATGAGGGGATCCGCAACGAGGACTTTCTGCTGGTTGGTGTCCTCAAGGGATCCTTCATCTTTATGGCTGATCTCTCGCGCCGTTTGACCGTGCCCCATCGCGTGGACTTCATCGCGCTGTCCAGCTATGAGGATAGCACAGAGGCCACGGGGGCGGTGCGGCTGATCATGGACACACGTACGGATGTGGCGGGTCGCCACGTCTTGATTGTAGAGGATATCCTCGACACGGGCTATACACTGCGCTATCTCTACCGGCTGTTTGGCGCTCGCGGACCGGCCTCGCTGCGTACCGCAGTGCTGCTGACGAAGCCCGATCGTCGTGAAGTGGACGTGCCCATCCACTACGTTGGGTTTTCGATCCCCGATGTGTGGGTGGTGGGATATGGGCTGGATTTCTCGGATCGTTTCCGGACGCTGCCCTTTATTGGTGCCCTGAAGCCTCGGGTCTACGAGAAGTGAGGTGCGAGATGTCGATGCTGGATGACGTTCAACGCGTACTGATCTCGGAAGAGGGGCTTCATACCGGCATTGATGCTGTGGCCGGTGAGATGAACGCGGTCTACAGCGATGAAGACTTCCCGATCTTGGTCTGCATTCTCAAGGGTGCCTTTATGTTCCTAGCGGATCTGACGCGGCGCCTGACTTTCCGTCACGAGTTGGATTTCATGGAGATTTCCAGCTATGGGAAGGGGACGACCAGCAGTGGGGCGGTGCGCATTTTGCTGGATCTGGCAGCCAATATCGAGGGGCGTCACGTGGTGATTGTGGAGGATATCGTCGATACGGGTCACACCCTGGACTACATCCTTCGGAACTTTGCGTCACGCAACCCCGCAAGTGTGCGCGTGGCGACGTTGCTCAACAAGCCAAGCCGGCGTGAGATCGAGGTCCCTGTGGACTACTCGGGGTTCGAGATCCCCAATGAGTTTGTGATAGGCTATGGATTGGACTACGCTGAGCAATACCGAAATCTGCCCTTCATCGGCGTCCTCAAGCCCGAGGTGTACGAGCAGGAGCCTTAGGATAGAGCTAAAGCCGTGCCGGTGTCACGGGGAGGTCTGTCCGTCGATCGTGGGCGTGCTGTACCATTTGGCCCTGACCTGAGATAGCAACACTATGAGAACGCGTAAGTGGAAGTTGGCCTCTGTCACTCTCTGGGGGGGGGCGGGTCTGATTCTGTTGGGGATGGTCTTGGCTTACCCCAGGATCGTGCCGTTTGTGGAGACGTTTCTCTATACCCCCCGCATTCCTACTGCGCCGCCGTTGGCGATCGTCACGCCGACGCAGGCGAGCAATCCTGCAGCAGCGTTGCCAGCTGAGGTCGAGCCAACTGTTGAGGTCGCCGAGGTGACGCCACCTTCGACGCCTGAGCCGGATGTGACGCTCGCAGCTACTCCTGAACCAGAACCTACGGCGACGCCCACCGCGATCTGGACCGGGACGATGCCGACCAACATCGTGATCCCAAGTATCGACCTGGATGCGCCGGTTGTCTCGATCGGTTGGAAGATTGAGAAAGTGGAAGGACAGGATCAGGCCGTTTGGGATGTTCCTGATCGCCGGGCCGCGGGCTGGCACGATACGTCGGGACTGTTGGGTGTGACGGGGAACGCGGTGTTGAATGGCCACAACACGCTCAACGGCGAAGTGTTTCGCTACTTGTACAGGGTGGAGATTGGGGCGCAGATCTTCGTCGAGGGCAAGGACGGAGAAGTCTATGTCTACCGGGTGGGGGAGAAGTATATCCTGCGGGAGGCTGGACAGCCGCTGGAGGTGCGGTTGGAAAATGCGCGCTACATCCAGGACACACCGGACGAGAGGCTGACACTGGTTACCTGCCATCCCTATGGCAGTTTGGCAAATCGACTGGTGCTTATTGCGTATCCGGATGCGAGTGATCACCTGGGGAATGGAGCGAGTTAGGCGATGTTGATCGAGCAATTGTTGAACCGTCTCCGGCGCAACCATGCTTTGGAGCACGCGACCATCAATCTACTTAGCCGCCGGCATCCCGGTGTGCATCTCGTGGGCGTCTCGGGCCCGCAAGGGTTCACGCTCTACTCCAGTATGGGCGCCGAAGACATCATCCCGGTGACGCGTGAGGCTCTGCGTGCGCTGAAGTCCGGAGAGGCGGCATTGGCCGTCCACGAGAATTGCGGCACGAACCTCGTGATCACCGCGGTGCTGACGACGTTGGCGACACTACTGGGACTGGGCTATACACCCGGTGGGGCGAGCACGGCGACGCGGGACACCGGCAGACCTTGGTGGGATTTCCTGGAACGCCTGCCCCAGGTCATTCTGCTCAACGCGATGGCGCTGGTTGTCGCGATACCTGTTGCCCGTTGGGTGCAGACAAACGTGACGACGAGTCCCGATGTCACAGGGCTTGAGATCGTGTCGTTTTTTACCGATCGTCAGGGTGGCCTTAGTCGCATTCGGGTGCACACACGTCTGTCACGCGAGGGATTGCGTGCTTAGGCGATGCAAAACACTCATTTCGCGCTAGTTCCGCTCTGTGCACAGACGCAGGTATGTTTGTCGCAGCGTTGTGGCTCGCGCGTGCGGGACTCTGAACCTTCGTGGGCGCTCAGCCGTGTCCCGGTGGCCGACTGCCCGCCCAGGCTTGCTGGTAGCGGGTGGCGTAGCGTAAGGCAGGTATAGAGCATGCTCTACCTTTTGCACGGGGAAAACGAGCTTCAGCGTCGCGAGGCCTTGGCCGAGATTATCGAACAGTCCGGCCTGACACCCGACTTTCGTGATATGAATACGGAGATCCTGGAGGGTGCTGTGTCTCCGGGAGATCTGCGAGGTGCCTGCAGAGTGATGCCTTTCTTGGGGGAGGCTCGGATTGTGATTGCCCGGGATCTGCTGAGCAAGGCCAAAGGCAAGACCGCGCAGGAGTTTGTTGCCGTACTCTCCGATGTGTCTCCTACCACGCACCTGGTCTTTGAAGAGAGCAAGACACTGCCCAAGCGGCACGCCATCTTTACCAAGGCCAAGGATGCCGGTGTGAGGGTGCGGCATTTCGAGCTTCCCGATGCCCGCGTCCTTCCTTCTTGGGTTCAGCGGCGCACGCGGTCATACGGTGGGCGTATCGAGGGCCGTGCGGCTGGACTGCTGGCGCAGAACATCGGCGCTAATCTACGGCTGCTCGACCAGGAGATCCGGAAGCTGCTTCTCTATGTAGGAGACCGGAAGGAGATCGCCGTCGAGGACGTGCGTGTGATGGTTCCCTACGTGCAATCAGCAGACGTAATTTTCCAGATGGTGGATGCCGTGGGACAGCGAGATGGGCGCCGCGCGCTGAGCTATCTCCATCGTCTGTTGGACGTGGGGGAGCATCCCCTCGGTATCTTTGGTATGGTGGTGCGGCAGTTCCGGATGCTTATCCAGATCCGCTGGTTGATCGATCGACACCGCACCCAGCAACAGATCGCATCCCGTCTCAAGCTGCATCCTTACGTGGTCAAGAAGGTCTATGCGCAGGCCGATCGGTTCACGCTGGCACAGCTTCGCAAGGCCTACCGGCTCCTCGCAGAGATGGACCTTGCTATCAAGCGCGGTGAGGTCCCGGCCGACATGGCGCTTGATTTGCTGGTGGCGCAGCTCACGGCACTTTAGCTGACCTGGGCCGCCAGGTACCAGGCGTTGAGTGCTATGTCCTGGAAGATGTCAAACGTCCCCTCCCTGCATTTCACCCGGAAGTAGTGACGCGCACCCTGGCGTGTTCCCCTGTGTTGCATCTTGGTCCACACTTTCTGTACGGCCGTAACGTCATAGTTCTTGCCCCGCCACATGAAGCGCTGAGGGAAGTAGTTGTGGCGGCGCGCCGTCAATCGGATGGGTTCGTGTTTGCGTGGCTTCTTCCGTGTCCGTCTCATTCTTCACCTCCGACGATGGTGAAGCTGCGCTGACTCTGTGAGGGTGCCCACGACCACGGCTGTCTGGATAGCGGGAGCACCGGTTGCCCATTCGTCATTCCCGGCATTGTTTGGGGACTCACGACGATAATTGGTGGCGTGGCATACGGCTGCGTGTGCTGCTGCTGGGTCTGCCCCTGGTGGCGGGCATCCTCACGACGCCAAACCAGGAAACCCAACGCGAGCGTGGGCAGCATCGCCATCACCCCGCAGGTCAGCCCGACCAGCAGCGCCAGCGTATCGCGGCTGAGCTGCTGGGTGATGATCACCGCCGCGGTCACGGCGAAGATCGCGCCAATCAACGTCACGAACCGCCCCAGCCGCTTGCCCAGCGATGCAGGCTGTGCAACGGTGTACGTGGGAATGTCTTGAGTCCAAGGATCGGTGTGTTTGCGCATGTGTCTGTACCTCTGTGAGAGTTGAAAGTCAGAAAGTCAAAAGTCTTGAGTCAAGAGTCATTGTTCTTGGGAGGCACCCTTCACGACTCACTATTCAGGTCTACTGAAGAAGGTTGCCTCCATCTCTGCAGCCTGCCCACAAGAGGGCAGAATGAATCGTGAATGGTGACTCGTGACGGTCCATACCGGGCCACCGTACTAGCGATTTCATGACTTTAGACTCTTGCTTCTTCCTCTCTTTGACATACGTGCTCCGCGAGCTAGAACGAATGTTCTATTCTCATTATACCCACACGAAGTGACGCTGTCAAGCGTTGAACGGACTCTCCACAGCATTGTCTCGTGATTGCTTTGTGATACACTAGACGGGCCTGGCCGGGAGCCGGGCCATTATAGAATGGCAAAGGTGATAAACGTGAGCTTTCGTTCTCCCCTATCAAGTAGAAGCACTGCTATTCAGCGCCACATAGAAAATCTTGAGAGTCCGAACCCTAGAATACGATCGCAGGCGGCTGAGGATCTTGGGAAGTTGGGGGCACAGGAGGCTGTGCCCGTGTTGGTGGAGTGCCTGCAGCAGGACGTGAACACGTACGTTCGTAGCTCCACCGCGGAAGCCTTGGGATGGATCGGCGACTCCGGTGCGATTTTTCCCCTGATGGATGCCCTGAGAGATTCTTGTTCCTTCGTGCGTCGCGCTTCGGCTATCGCGCTGGGTCAGATGCAGGCCAAACAGGCCCAGGGCGCACTGCTCCGGGTCCTTGATGATTCGAACTTCTACGTTCGGCGCGCCTCTATCAACGCCATTGGTAAGCTCGGCATTCCAGATCTCGGTGCTCAGTTAGTTCCCTTCCTCGAGACACCTGATCCGCGCATCCGCAGGACGGCCATAATCGCACTGCGGCGACTGGGTACGTCCGGGGCGGTGCCCCAGATGATGGCTATGCTTGAGCGATACCTGATCGAGCCAAACCAACGTGATCTCCCGGTTGTGAAGACACTCGTCGTGGCGCTGGGGGAGATGGAGGCAGTGGAAGCTGTCCCTGCCCTGGTCCGTGTGCTGCGGGGCTATGTGGGGGTCCGTTCGCTCACCGCAAAGGCTCTTGGCCGCATAGGAGATCCTCAGGCGGCAGTGGCCCTGATCGAAGCGCTTAAGGATGATAAGAGCCGTAATCTTCAGCTGACTGCCCTCAAGAGCTTGGGGGATCTGGGATGCCGGCAGGCAAGTCCCGCGATCCGTCCCTTCCTCGATAAGCCAGACCCACGACTGCGCCGTACCGCTGCGCTAACACTCGGGGTGCTCAAGGACAGAGAGGCGACTCCGCGGCTGTTGGCAATGGCGAGAGATGATGAAAGCCCACTGGTACGCCCCTCGGCTGTCGAGGCCCTGGGTCAGGTCGGCGATGCCTCTTTGATCGGGCAGTTGCTGCCCTTTGTTGATGACAGCAATGCTTATCTCCGTGCCGCCCTGGCCCGTGCGTTGAGCACGCTGGACGGCGACACGCTGGAGGTGCGGGCGGTGCTGGTGCAGTTGCAGCAGGATACTGTTCGTCACGTGGCCATCGCGGCTGAGCGCGCGCTGGCCCACTGTGATACCCCGGTACGCACTCGGAAGAAGCAAGAGGAAGAAGTGCCGGACCCCGATGCCTGTCCTGAGCCGGACAAGCGCCACGTCTCGTGGCTGCGCCGTTTCCTGGGCCGTAATTGAGCTAACGCTGGAACACACCGTACAGAATTACCTCGGGGCCGATCACGTTCATCGTGATCGGCCCCGAGGTAGTTAGATCAAGCTGCTCGATTCACGGTACTACACCTGTTCTGATGAGCATCTGTCCATTCTCATCCTGCAGCATCAGCCCCAATGGACCCTCTCAGCCCTCAGGATGGGTCCAGGTGGTGCAGAAGGCTTCGATCGGGGTCAGCTCGATGTCCCAGGCCTCGATGGCTTCATCCTGGACCCACAGCGTGAGCGTGCCTGCCGTGACGGCTGTGACGGTACACTCGATCTCTGCGCCGTTCTCTGTGGGCACCAGGGCGACCGCGGCTTCGGCGGTGGCGGAGGTGATGCTGCCTGTGCCGTGGACCGGGTACCAGCGTTCGCTCCATCCAACACTGTCGCCTGCTGCAAGGGGCGTCATGTCGGAAAACGTGGGCGTGATGCCGCTCCACAGCTCGATGTAGGTGCTGTCATCGGCCGTCCAGAGCCACGAGGGCAGCGTTGCCGGAC
>CAZEXX010000020.1:17301-25186 GCA_964516885.1 uncultured Anaerolineales bacterium
CGGACTATGCCCTGATGGGCCGCCTCGTCGTAGAGGGCAACGAACCCCTCGGTGACCTGGGGCACAAAGAAGCCCAGGTAATTCTGCCGGGTTCCATAGAGGCCCAGATCCCGACCTTCGTAGTTAGGCCACGTCATAGGCTGCCACGCGCCGGGTAAGGATTCATCGCCGGTCGAGTGCACGATCACCTGATCGGTGGGGAAGATCAGGCGTGTCCGGCCCGAGACGCGGTTGTCCCCGAGCGTGACCATAGCCTGGTTTGTCGCATCATGATCCCCCGGTTGTCGTTGACGCGTCAAAGAGATTCTAGCGTTGTAGGCAGACGGGTCAACGCACTGGGCGTTCTGCGCGGCCGGAAGGGTCTGCTTCGGCTACTGCGGGAGACGAAGCACGGTGCGGTTGGGTCAGCGTGATCGGTGGTTCAGATTGCTGAGGGTGCGCCCAGCGTGGGGGTACGGTGTGGCGTGGTTGGCTGCACGCGTGTGGCGAACACGACAGCCTGTCCCCGCCAAGGGGAGTTCGCCGCTACCCAGAGGGAGGAGGCACGGTGCGAGCGTTCGTAGTAAGCGAGTCATCGGTTATAATGAGGGTGCAAGCACCGTGACGTTTGGGGTGAACCGCATCTCAAGCGCGTATTGTGGTGTGTCCGATCTGGCTTCTTGGGCGTCGCGATCGCGGTGACGCTGGATTATCGGCAGAAGGAGGCTCTCAATGCCAGTTACAGCAGTTGTTGGAGCACAGTGGGGGGACGAGGGTAAGGGACGCATCGTTGACTATTTGGGTCAGCGTGCCGACTTGGTGATCCGCTATCAAGGCGGTGACAACGCAGGACATACTGTGGTGAATGACTACGGCAAGTTTGCACTGCATCTGGTGCCATCAGGGATTTTCAATCCGGACACGGTCTGCCTGATTGGGGCCGGCGCCGTTGTGAATTTCGATACGCTGTTTGGCGAGATGGAGATGCTGGCGGCGGCGGGGATTGATGCCGGCAAGCTCTTTATCAGTCGTCGTGCTCACGTTATCCTGCCCATGCACCGAATGTTGGATGGCGCAGAAGAGGCGTCCCGCAAGAAGGGGTGGAAGGTCGGGACGACGAAACGGGGCATCGGGCCAACCTACAGTGACAAGGCGGCGCGCCAGGGTATCCGCGTTGGCGATATCCTTGATCCCGAGCGTCTTCGGACACGGCTGGAGATGTTGGTGCCGCGCAAGAACCGCGACTTGGCCTTCTTCGGGTTGCCTGAGGTGACCGTCGACGAGCTGATGGCGCTGTGCGCCGGCTGGCGGGAGAAGCTGGGGGAACGGATCATCGATGCGCTGCCCATGGTGCGGGATGCCGTGCGCTCCGGAAAGCAGGTTGTGTTGGAGGGACAGCTGGGTGTGATGCGCGACCTGGATTGGGGCATCTACCCTTATACGACGTCCTCCTCGCCGACTGCCGGCGGTGCGTGCGTTGGAGCCGGTCTGCCGCCGAGCGCTATCGATGACGTGTTGGGGATCGTCAAAGTCTACTCGACCTCGGTGGGGGGAGGGCCCTTCCCAACGGAGTTGACGGATGAGGTCGGGGAGAAGCTGCGCACGATCGGGGAGGAATTCGGTGCCACTACCGGGCGCCCGCGCCGTTGTGGCTGGTTCGATGGTGTTGCCATCGCATATGCCGGCTGGATCAATGGGTTCACCGGCATCGCTGCGACCAAGTTGGACATTCTTGACCACTTTGAATCCCTCAAGATCTGTGTTGGTTACCGGCTTGGCGATGAAGTCCTGGATTACGTACCCGATACCGCGGGGCAAGAGCAGGTTGAGCCGATCTACGAGACGTGGCCCGGCTGGCTCTCCGATACGAGTAAGGTCCGCCGTTGGGATGAGCTTCCGGAGAAGGCCCAGGCGTATATCAACCGCATCGCGGAACTGGCGGGCGTTCCTGTGCGCTTCATCTCCGTAGGCCCGGAGCGCGACCAGATCATCGTAATGTAGGGCAAAGGATCGACATGGCGAAGCTTACATTCTCTCACGATACGTACCTCTCGCCTTTCACCTGGCGCTACGGCAGCGAGCCGATGCAGCAGATGTGGTCTGAGGAGAACAAGCGCCGGTTGCTCCGGCGGGTGTGGGTCGCGTTGGCGACGGCACAGTGCGAAGCGGGTCTGGTGACCGAAGCTCAGTTGGCCGACCTACGTGCGCATGAGGACGAAGTGGATATCGCGCGCGCCGCGGAGATCGATGCCGAGATTCATCATGACCTGATGGCCGAGGTGCGTACCTATGCCGAGCAGTGTCCGGTGGGTGGGGGCATCATCCATCTCGGGGCCACAAGTATGGATATCTCCGACAATGTGGAGGTACTGCGCATCCGTGAGGGCCTCGACCTGGTGATCGCCGCTCTGGTGTCACTCCTGGAAACCTTGGCGGACAAGATCGTTGCGCGGGCCGACCAGGTCTGTATGGCATTCACCCATATCCAGCCGGCTGAGCCGACGACCGTGGGGTACCGGCTCTCTCAGTATGCTCAGGACCTTCTTGTGGACTACGAGGAGCTGCTGCGCGTGCGCCGGAATCTGCGCGGCAAAGGCATCAAGGGGGCCGTCGGTACGTCGGCCTCCTACGCGGCTTTGCTGGAGGGGACCGGTATGACGCCCGCTGCGCTGGAGGCCCGCGTGATGGAAGAGCTGGATCTGACGCCCTTCCCGGTGGCAACGCAGACCTACCCGCGCAAGCAGGACTGGCTGGTGCTGAACGCGCTGGCCGGGTTGGCAGGCTCTCTCTACAAGTTTGCCTTCGATCTGCGGATCCTGCAGTCGCCCGCTTTCGGTGAGTGGAGCGAGCCGTTTGGCGAGCACCAGGTGGGATCGTCGGCGATGCCCTTTAAGCGCAACCCCATCCGCTCTGAGAACATCAACTCGCTGGCCCGGTTCGTGGCCACGCTGCCGCGTGTGGCATGGGACAATGCAGCCCACTCGCTGCTCGAGCGGACCTTGGATGACTCGGGCAACCGGCGTGAGGTACTGCCCTCTGCCTTCTTGGCGATGGATGAGATCCTGGGTACTGCCCAGATTGTGATGGGAGATCTGCGGATCTACGATGGTGCGATTGGACGGACGCTGGCTGCCTACGGTGATTTCGCGGCGACCGAGCGTCTGCTGATGGCCTTGGTAGGGGCCGGCGCCAGCCGGCAGGAGATGCACGAGCTTATCCGTGAGCGCTCGATGCAGGCGTGGCAGGCGGTTCAGGCCGGCACGTCGACGAGTGCGCCGGCAAACCCCTTGGCGCAGCTCCTCAGCCAGGATAGGCGGGTCAAGGAGTATCTCCCTGAAGATGAAATCCTGGCGCTCTTTGATGCCCGTGGCCACGTCGGGGATGCGCCTGCGCGTGCACGAGCGATGGCGGCCAAGGTTGTGGGGACTCTGGCCGAGTCCAAGACAGGCGACCAGGCCTCGGTTGACCGGCGATCGTGACACGTCCTGCGCTGAAGCCTCGTTACCGTTTGGTCTTCGGTCTGTCGGCTGATCCGGTCCACGCTGGTCACATCGAGATGGTGGCCCGGTCCGCCGATCGATTGATCGAGCGCGACTACGACTTGGCCGAGGTGCTGCTGGTGCCCGTCTACCGCCGCAATCCGGTGGGGGCTCGCAAAGGGCGTTTGCCCGAGACGTATCTTCATCGTTACGAGATGTGCCGGCTGGCGGCCCAGGAGGTCGCGGCCCGTCTGCGGCGCGATTCGGTGAAAGTGCTCGTGAGTTCCATAGAGGCGGAACTCGTCCGTGACAACGACAGGCCTAACTACACAGCTGAGACGCTGACCGCCCTCAGGGACGGCTCCCCACCGGATGCCGGGCTGATCTTCCTGATCAGCAGCGAATTGGTCTCTGGCCCCGATCCGCAATTCGGGCGCTGGTACCGGCCCGATGAGATCTTGGCGCTGGCCACGCTGGCGATCTGTCCTCGTCCCGGTTACACGCCCAACGACGGTTTCCTGCAGTCGCTGGTGGCCAGGGGCGCGGATGTGATCGTCCTGTCGGGCATCTCCCCACCTGATCTCTCAGCTACCGAGCTTCGGGCGAAGCTGCGCGCCGGTGTGTCGCCGCTGGCGCTGGTGGACCAGGGGTTGTTGATCCCTTCGATCGCCGGGTATCTGGTGGCCCACGACCTATACGGCGGATCTTAGGGCGGCAGGAGCTCCGACTATGTCGGGATTGACACCGGCTGGGGCAAAGTCAGGTGACCACAAAAAGAGGGCACCCACAAGGGGTGCCCCTACTTTTCCATGCCCGGACTCCATCCTCCCCACTCACACTGGGAACAGCGCTGTCTCTCTATAGCTCTGCGACCGTCGTGAAAGGCCCGTCGATGTCGTGCCGGTTAGCCAGGTGGGAAGTCTCGGCATCCTCCCGATAGTGGGCCCCGCGCGACTGTCGGTTATGCCAGGCCGCCTGCGTGACGATCCATGCGGCCTGGGACATGTTCCGCAGGCCGATGAGCCGGTCGTTTAGACGCGTAGAGCGGTAGAAATCATCGATGACTTCCCACAGATGGTTCAGGTCTCTGAGTGCCCGGGCGAGGCGGTGCGTGTTGCGGGAGAGCCCGACATAGAGCCACATGATGTTCTGGATGGTTCGGGAGTCCCGGAAGGTCAGGACCGGGTCCGCGCCCTCGCCCTCACTGACATCGCGCCAGGGTGGGATCCTGTCGCCCGCCACCCGGGCGAGGTCGTCGCGCTGGGCGACGTCCTCCGCCGCATTGTGTCCCCAGACCAGGCCCTCGAGAAGCGAGGTGCTGGCCAGGCGGTTCGCGCCGTGCAGGCCGGTGCAGCTCACCTCTCCGATGGCATAGAGCCCCTTCAGTGAGCTTCGACCACGACTGTCAACGTGCACGCCGCCGCAGAAGTAGTGGGCGGCTGGGACCACGGGGATGGGCTCCTGGGTGATGTCGATGCCGGCCTCAAGACACGTTTTGTAGATCGTGGGAAAGCGCTTTGGGATGCGGGCCGCGTCCATGGCGTCTGCTACGTTGAGCAATACGTGCGGGTAGCCGTGCTCCAGCATTTCGTGGTGGATGGCACGGGAGACGACGTCACGGGGCGCGAGATCTCCCCATTTGGGGGCGACTTTGTCCATGAAGTGGCGGCCATCCGGCGTGTATAGCTTGGCCCCCTCACCGCGCACGGATTCGGAGATCAGGAAGTTGTCCGCGCCGGGTACGGCCAGCGTGGTCGGATGGAATTGGATGTACTCCGCGTTGATGACGCGGGCGCCGGCGCGATACGCCATCGCCAGGCCGTCGCCGCGCGCGCTGGGTGGGTTGGTGGTGTGCCGGTAGATCCGGCCGACGCCGCCTGTCGCCAGCACCGTGGCTTTGGCCAGGATGCGGTTCACCTTGTTGGCGGCTCGATCCAACACATACGCGCCATGGCACGTGATCGGTTCATAGATAGCCAGGGGATCGTTGCTGTGGTGGGAGGACGTGATGAGATCCACAGCCGTCGACCCGGTCCTGAGTTCGACGTTGGACAGGCTCTGGAGGCGCTGGATCAGCGCGACCTCGATGGCGTGGCCCGTGGCGTCGCCGACGTGGAGAATGCGGGAGACGGAGTGCCCGCCCTCGCGCGTGAAGATGGGATTGCCGTCCGCGTCGCGTTCGAAGGGAACCTGCAACTCATTGAGTAGCAGGTTTTCGACAAGTCCCGGGCCTTGCTCGGACAACAGCCGCGCGGCGCGAGGGGAGCTCAGGCCGGCACCTGCGTACAGGATGTCTTGGGTCAGCAGATCCGGGGAATCGGCGATCCCCTCCGCAACAATGCCCCCTTGAGCGTAACGGGTGTTGGATTCCTGGGGGTCGTAGTTGCGTGTGATGACTATGATGTGGCGCTGCGTGTCCCGGGCAAGCTCCAGGGCGGCTGTTGCTCCGGCGATGCCGCAGCCGATGATGAGGTCGTCGGTCTCAATAGGCATAGTGATCCTTCTCTGCTAGAGCTCCAACATGCGTTCTAGCGCGATCCTGGCCCAACGCGCTGTCTCAGCATCCACCGTGACCTCGTTAAGCACCTCTCCTTTGGACAGGGCCTCCAGGAGATCGGCCAGTTTCGCGAGCGTGATCCGGCTCATTGAACCACAGAAGGGTGGTACATCGGCAAGCGTGATGATCTTTTGTTCCGGATGCTCGGTCTGGAGCCGGTGCACTAGCCGGTTCTCGGTGCCGATGGCCCACTGTGTGCCCGGGGCTGCCTTGTTGATCCGCCGGATAATGTAGGCCGTCGAGCCGTTTTCATCTGCCATGTCGACGACGGAGGCCGGACACTCGGGGTGCACAATGACACGGATACCCGGATACTGCTGGCGAACACTGTTCACGTGTTCCGGCCGGAAGCGTTGATGGACCTTGCAGGCGCCGGGCCAGAGGATGACTTTGCTCGCCTGGATGGCATTGACGCTGGGCGGATTGAAGCTGTCCCAGACGACCATCTCGCTGTCGGCGATGCCCATCTTATGTGCGGTATTTCGTCCCAGGTGCTGATCCGGGAAGAAGAAGATGCCGGGACGCTGCGTCAGGGCCCAGCGAATGACCTGATCGGCGTTTCCGGATGTGCAGACGATGCCACCGTGTTGGCCGCAGAAAGCCTTGAGCGCAGCCGTGGAATTCACGTAGGTGACGGGAGTGAAGACCTCGTCAGCGTTGCCGGTTGCGGCGCCCAGCGCTGCCCAGGCCGCGACCACGCCTTGCGGCGTTGCCGTATCGGCGAGATAGCAGCCTGCACTGATGTCGGGGATCAGGACGTGTTGATGGGGTTTGGCGAGTATAGCGGCACCTTCTGCCATAAAGTGAACCCCACAGAAGACGATGTACTCGGCATCCGTCTGGATAGCCTGGCGGGCAAGCTGCAGTGAATCTCCACGGAAGTCAGCCACGTTGACGATCTCGTCGCGCTGGTAATGGTGGCCAAGGATCACCATCCGGTCACCGAGCGCCACTTTGATCTGCCGGATGCGGCGGATCATCTCAGACAGGGTGCTGCTAGGCTTGGAGCCGATCTTCATACTGAGATCAAGGGCCTTTACCGAATGTGTCAAGCTGCCTGCCGATAGATAGTCGACGCCGGTTGCCGCAATCTCGGCGGCGCGCTCCAGTGTGATGTTGCCCGAGGCCTCGATCGGCACGCGGCCGGCCGCAATCACCACCGCCTCACGCATCTCGTCGGGCGTCATATTGTCCACAAGGATGCGATCCAGTGGTGGATCGCCTGCCAGAGCTTCCCTCAGCTCGTCGAAATTGCGGACCTCTACTTCTATAGGAAGGTCCGGATAGTGCGCCCTGGCCTGCTGGACGGCGCGTGTGATGCCGCCGGAGCCGTCAATGTGGTTGTCCTTGATCATGATCATATCATACAAGGACATCCGGTGGTTAGTGCCTCCCCCCATCCGCACCGCATACTTGTCCAGGATGCGGTACCCGGGCAGGGTCTTGCGTGTATCGAGGATCCTGGCACTCGTCGTGGCGACAGCACTGACTAACGCGTCTGTCTGTGTGGCGATTCCGGACATCCGCTGGAGAAAGTTGAGTGCGATGCGCTCCGCTGCCAATAGGCTCCGGCCCGGGCCTGCGACTGTGGCGATAATGTCACCGGTGACGACTTCCAGTCCCTCCTCGACCAAAGGTGTCACAGTAATGCTAGGGTCAACTCTGTAGAAGACGGCGGCAGCCACAGGCAGGCCGGCGATGACGCCCGGGGCTTTGGCAATGATGCGTCCGGTCAGGTGGGTATCCGGGGGCAATGTCGCGAGGCTGGTCGCGTCCCCCGGTCCGATGTCTTCCTCAATGGCTAAATCGATCAAGGGCGCGGCTGCCTCAAGCAGCGCGTCTATGGATTCCGGAGATGTCTTCATTGTGT
>CAZEXX010000021.1:0-24824 GCA_964516885.1 uncultured Anaerolineales bacterium
CTTGGTCTTACTCCAGACGAGCAGGCACAGCCAGTTGAACAATCAGGGGGAGATAAACAACATGGCCGGGTGTGGGTGTTGCGGTGGGCGTCTGCGTCGCAGTGGGGGTGGTCGTGGCGGTTGGCGTCGGTGCCGGAAGTCAGGTGGGCACCAGCGCGAAGCCTAGAGCACCGGCAGGCGCCTCTGGTTCTCCCGCTCAGTCAATCAGCAGGTTCTCCACCTCCCGCGTCTCAGTGATCACCCTTGTCACTCCTGACACTGTTAGCAGGCGGAAGAGAAGGCTCAGAATCGCAGTCGGCACCCACGCCAGCAGACGGGTGATCGTTACCAGAGGCATGAATAGCCCTGCCGCCACACCCAGCGGGATCAACCCCTCGTGTGGTTTCACGGTCTGCTCGACAAACTCGTCTACTCCGCTCTGGAATTCTTCCCTGAACTCCCCTACCACTTTCTCGCGCTCCTCTGCCGGCACCCGCGCTTCGATCTGCTTCTCTAGCTGCTCCATGAATGCCTCTGTGTAGGCCTCAGGCAGTGAGAAACCTTCTTGCTCAATGTGTGCCGCGTACCCTATGTACAGGCTCCCACAGGCCACGAGGACGAGCGACATCAGTAGCACATTCTGCCCCGCACGGATTGAGTGCACGGAGAACCTGATCCGGGCGCTCAGCTCCTTGGCCACTCCCACAGCGTAGACACACGCTGACAGAAGGTAGGCTGCGACTAGAAGGCCACTGACCACGGCGACCTCCCATGCCAGAAGCATAGCCAGGCCCGAAAGCGCGAAGGCTATGAAACCCACCCATACAGGCCGCACCAGTGCTGCCACCAGGCCGGCGCTCACTGTTACAGTCCCCACAGCCAATAGGAACCACAACAGCACGGTCAGGAGCTCTTCGGAGGGAGCAAGTATCAGTTCGTAGGCTGGGCCGATTTGCTTGCAGATCGTTCCGAAGTAGAATCCAGCTCCAGTCAGTAAGGCCGCGAACAGAGCAGTCTTGAGCCCCTTGCTCATCTTCTTGCCCTCACTTCCGTCCAAGGTGTTCAACCATCCATATCTCCGTCGGGTCCTCTTCACAAGGAATCTGTCCCTAGATGACCTGCAGGGCAGGGTCCTGAACTACCGTGCTGGAGATCTCCAGCGACTCGATAACCTGTTCCCGGCTGAACGCAGCAAGCGACTACCAGCTGACCCGTGCGCAGATCAGGGCCAACAGCTCGGAGAAGGTGCTCCGCGGGCCGCTGGTGTGGCGGATCACGTGGCGGATGGCGATTGTGTCGCCACAGTCGTGTGCCTTGGCCAGGGCTTCTGCGGATGTCATCGTGGAGCGATAGCTTGTCCTCCCAGTGTTAGGCTGCCAGTGTCCTCGCCAGGCGTTTGGCCAAGGCAACAATCGTCAGAATCGGTGGTAGCCCGGGTGATACCGGCAAAGCGCTAGCATCACAGACGAAGAGGTTGTCCACTTTGGTTTGCAGGTCCTTGTCCACGATGTTGCCAATGGCAGCCGTACCACCATGGTGAGCGCCTTGCGGGTTGGATACCACAACGGACTTGCGACTAGCGCCCGCTCTGACCAAAATCTCCGCTGCTATCGAGGAGCCCTCCTGCAATCTCATCCTGTCCCTTTCGGTTACAGGCTTGGAGACGGTCCCGTCGGCATAGACACGTCCGGCGGGCTCATCCACGATCTTGGTCATGATGCCGATTAATCTTCGCGTGGGCAGAGCAAGACCACTTGCACCGCTTTCCATGGATCTGACCATCCTGGTGAGATTCACGTACGGGGAAAGGATGAATCCTTTGGTCTGGTGGAATTCGTGGTCAACCAGTGCCATGGCGGGCTCGCGCATCTGGTTCAGTCCCTTCGTCACCCCATAGGTAGTCACCAAGAGGTCACTGAACAGCCCCCGGCCTGCCTCTTGGATGCCCGATTGCTGCAGGATCACCGGGGTACCCAATCCCCCTGCGGCAAGGACCACCACGCCCGACAGGATCTCCACCTGACCTCGTGAGCCTACACCCCTGATGCCCCGTGCCTTACCGTTTTGCACCAGAACCTGCTCAACTGTGGTGTCATAGAGGATGTCAGCTCCGTTCTGCTTGGCTTCTTCCAGGTAGTCCAAGGCCGTCCATTTGGCACCACTCGCGCAACCCAACGCGCACTGTCCGCATTTTGTGCACTTCGCCGGATCCACGAACTTGGGCATCAGTTCCATGCTGTAACCCAGCTCTTTCGCGGCCCACCTGATCTTCTCGGAGCCCTCCGATAGGAGCCGCTCGTCGATGGGCGAGACGTGCATCTCTCTCTCTGCTTCCGCGAACTCTTCGTCCAGCGTGATCCCGAGGTCAGCGAGTTCTTCCACCAGGCATCGAGTTGCGTTGCCACAGGAAACGACCGTAGATCCTCCGGCCATAAAGGTTCTCCATAGGATGACCCCTTCCTTGGATTTCCTGGGTATCTTTAGGCTTGTGGCGTCGTAATACCGAAGGGCGTCTCGGAAGGTTCCAACCTTCTCCTCACGTCTCCCTTTCTCTACGACAAGCACGTCCTTGCCTTTTCCGACGAGCTCCTTTGCCAGAGTAGCGCCACCCGCGCCGGAACCGACGATCAGGTAGTCGTAACTTCCGCTACGCATATGCCTCCTCCTTCTCTCGAATCAACTTAGACGACAAGATTCCTCAAGCCTGCCCAACCACAACCGTCTCGCTGGTATTGATTGCAGCCATCTTCTTCTTGCTGCCGCTCGCTTTCAGGGTGCCCATCCATTTTCCTGGTTGCTGATGCGATCAAGGCTAGTTTCGTGGGTCCGGGTACAACCATGCCGTGCCTCCGGATGACGAGCAAGCTGAACCAGCTCCGATGAGAGACTCCTTCCCGTACACTGTAGGGTTTGGGGCACGTTCGCAGGATGCCGGCGGTGGGTTGGCCAGGCAGAGACTCGGCGAGTGAGCAGGGAGAAGGCGACGGCGACGGAAGATCGGCAGAACGTAGATTGCGCAAGTATGGGAGATCCGGGTCGTCTGGAGGCTTACGCGACTTCGGCGTTCCTCGAAGGCGTCGTGCGCCCCATTCATTCTCAATTGTACGTCACGGTGCAGACGATGTCAATGAGCCGGTTCCTGCGGTCGGAGCATCTCGGCATGCGATGGCCTCAGGCGAGAGCCATTCACGGCGCAAGATATCCGGTCGGGGGTGGGGGGCTGTGGTGGTGGCGTAGCCCGGGAAGATGAAGTTGATGCCGGCGCCTTGCACGTAGACGCCGAGGAGTGCGCCGGGGCTCGGTTCAGTTATTGTCTCGTGACCGGGGTTTCTCTCAGCGGCGCGTGTCGTCCAGGTAATTGCCCAGCGGGTCCGCCTCTGTTGTGTTGAGGGCACTGATCCACTCGATAACCGGTTGGCGCCAGTCGATGCCGGTCTGATAGGCGTCGGGGTCATACTCCGCGAAGCGGTAGCCGTCGCCACCGGCATACATGAAGTCGTTGACCAGGACGTGATAGACGGCATCCGGATCCAGGGTCTCGCCATTGACGGTGTAGCGACCGTTCATGCGCGCCAGCCCTCCGACTGCAGGACGCCGGGAGCCGTGCTCGTAGGAGGCGATGACCTGTTCTCCTGTCAGTGCCACGTCGACGAGCACGTTGTCAAAGGGGAGCACACCGACGATATCCGCCAGGGTGATTTCTCCCGCAGCGATGTCCTGCCGGAAGCCGCCAGGGTTGCTCATAGCGATGTCCGAAGGGTAGGATGCCAGCCAGGCATCCATTACCATGTTGTGCATCGCCGGGGACGACTTTGTGATCCCGTTCTCGGCATAGCCGATGGTGACCAACAGCTCGTCGTCCACTCGTGCTTGCCACGCGTCAACGATGGCGGCGATCTCGTCGTCAGCGTGGCCGGCCGGGTTGGGGCGCAGCTCGACCGTCACGTCGATCACATCGCGAGTCCTGGGATCCAAGGTGAGATCCACGCGCCCATAGGCGCTGAGCTGCCATCCTGCTGACACCAAGGCCACACCTTGGTCGACGCGGCTGAAGCGCTCGTGGCAGTGACCGCCTCCCAGCATCGCGATGTCCAACTCCTTGGCCACTGCTACCAGGGCCCGCAACTCCGGGCTGCAGAGATGGCTGATCACCACGATCACCTCGGCTCCGTCGGCTCTTGCCTCGGGCACGGTCCGCGCCAGGGTCGTCGCGTAATCCTCAAAACGAAGGCCGGCGACGTGCGTCGGCATGGTCGTCCGTGGGGTTCGTGTGGACGCCAGACCGATGATGCCTACCTTGACCGTGGTGCCGGTGTCCCATCCATCAACCTCCTGGATGACGTACGGTAGTGCGATGGTCTCGGCCGAGCCGCTGCTCTCTTCTGGAACCACGTTCGCGCCGAGGAAGGGAAACTCCGCCTGCGCCATGCGCTCGCGAAGTCCGTCGACGCCAAAATCGAACTCGTGGTTGCCCAGCGCCGCGGCGTCGTAGCCCATCGCATTCATCACCTCCACCATGGGTTCGCCGTCGAACCAGGAAGAGATCGCGGGACCGGTCCAGGTGTCGCCGCCGCTCAGTATGAGGAAGGGGCCGTCCTCGGTGTAGCCCTCATCCTCGCGCCAGTGGTGCACCATGCCGGCGGCGCCGCCTGTCTGCTCGGTTGCCGCCATCCATCCGTGTTCGTCGTTGGTGTAGAGGACAGTGAGCTGCAGCGGTTCGGTGTCAGGGGCGGACGTACAAGCGGTCGACAGCAGTATTAGGAGCAGGATTGCGAGAGTGCGTTTTGTCATAGCTGAAGGGTACACGGATTCGATTGCTTTGGAAGCGGTGGCGCGCCGGCTTCTGAACAGACGACGTTCTGCCGACATTGGCCGCCCTGCGTAACCGATACTCCTCCCCGTCTCGCGTATAATAGAATAAAAGGTCTAGTTCAGAAGCCCCCTGTATGGTCGAATCCGAACGCCTCCACTCTGTTTTTCTGGCTCCTTTGCGCGAGACAGCCACCATAGTTCATCGCAGCTATGATCTGATTGCGAAATAGACCCGTTTTCCAGAAGTGTGACGATCCCGTGTGTCACAGTGTGTTGCTTCCGAGGCCGATATTGTGTTCACCGGCGCACGTGTGCGCGCACACCGCTCAAGCAGTAGAATGTAGCGCGAAGAAGGCCCCAAAGCCTGCAGAAAGCCCTTGGGCCCGGGAGCGGATCGCAGCGGTCATTCTCGAAGCAGAGGCCGGCGAGTGTGGGCGGTCGCCCAGATCACGGCTGCGGTGGCCGCGAAGGTGAGAGCCTGGATCCCGAGATCGCGCGCGAAGAAGTTGTCCATGTTGCTGATGTAGTAGAGCCCGCCGGTGAAGACGACGTGGTGGACGATGGGCAGGACGATGTAGGTGACGATGAGTGCTGCCAGACTCAGCTCCCAGGCAGTGGGACCTGTGACGCCAAGCGCCGGCCGCAGGCTGGTCAGGATGGCCAGGCCGGTGAGTCCGGCCAGGGGCAGCAGCACCAGCATCCAGAACCACACGCGGCTGCCGCCGGCGACCCATTCCTGCACGTACTCAAGACCGGGCAGGGCGACTAGCCAGAGCGCGAGACTGAGCCCATCCAGTCCCAGGAATGCGGCCTCCAGCGGTCTCTTGGCCACAATTCGCCCGGGGAGAAGCGCCAGGGCTAGGCCGGCGAGTGTTGTGGCGGCGGTGAGGGACGCCAGCCAAAAAGGCAACGTGGGGCTGTTCGACGTCATAGCGATGGCCGAGATACCGATGCCAAGGGGGCCGGCACAGAGCATCCAGATTCGCCACCAGTCCGGGGAGCGGTAGCGTCGAGAGAGTCGCCCCAGGATGAAGTTGGCGCCGGCCACGAGTACGCCGACCGCTCCTGCCGCAACGAGCCCCGTCATCCAGTAGCGGCTGCGGGTCACGGGGCTGAACGGTCGCGTGTCCGGCACCCGAGGTCCCATATCGTGGTGATAGAGAAAGGTCATGTAGCGGTTGTTGAGTGCGAACCACTTGACCATCAGGCCAAGGACGAGGCCGGTGATGGGAACCGCGAAGCCCAGGGCCTTCAGCCAGGGTTGTCCTGGCGATGGGCGACTTGCGTCATTGTGAGCAGTGTCCATAGTTTGTCCCAATCGTGCTACGGTTCTGGGGCCAGGTCGGATAGCAGGCGGCGAGCCCACAGGGCTGGAACCGGAGCGACACCTCTCCAGCATACACTCAAGGTGACTTGCTGTCACCTGTGGGAAACGCCAGGATATGTAGCGAGAGTTGTGCACTCCGCACGCGCCGTCGGTACTACACAAAGAGGCGAGGCATTCCGGTTAGGGCCACACATCCCACAACGTGTTCTGCGGGCGAGCGTCGTGCTGAATCTATGTCACTTTGGGGAATGCCTCGCCCCTACTATACCGCACTCTAACCCTGAGGGATTGCGGAATCCGGCGGATCGAATATAGTTAGGTTGTCTGCTAGTGGCCGTGTTCCTGCCAATATAGCTTGGTGTGAATCAGCGATGACTTCGCTTGACGCGTTCAACATGCCGGCAGATCGCAGTGCCGGCAATTGCCGTGTTGGCGCTTGGGTACAGCTCTCTCTACCAGCGTGGGGCCTTGCCCCTGGTGTCGGCGCGTGGGACCGTTACCGGCCAGGTGATCCACGAAGGCGGCAGGCCGCTTCAGGCGGAAGCTATCATCATTGAGGCCGGTATCATCGAGACTGCAGATGCGGGCGGTTACTTCCGGTTGAACAGGGTCCCGTCAGGTGAACAGGATCTCGTGGTAGGCTTCGAAGGCGCAGGGCACGAGTACCCGATTGTCGTTCAGCCTGGAGCTGTGCTGGATCTGGGCCAAGTTCGCTTCATCTCGACGCGCGTGCCGGAACTCTAATCTGTGACGCAAATGGTGGGGAGCCAGGAGACTCTATGAAGCGTTCGACCGATCAACCCCTGGATCCACAGTGTCCCGGCAGCCTAATAGCTTCTTGGCCGGATACGATTGTGCGTTGCACGGCGGATGGCGTGGTCACGGCCTACCACCGTGGTCTGGCTGATGCAGGCATCGCTGATCGAGATGTGGTGGGCAGGTCGCTGAGTGCCCTGTTGCCCGCTCCGGCGGCGCAGGCCCTCTTATCCACGATCAAGCAGACGCTGGCACATGCAGCGCCACAGTCCGCGGGCTATGCGTTGGTGCCCTTTGATGATCAGCCTGCGGGGCGCCGCTATTTCGAGGTCCGCACTGTGCTAGAGGGGGATAGCCACATCCTCTGTGTCATCCGCGATATCACTGAGCAGCGCATTGCCGAACAGGGGTTGATCCGGCGAGATCTCTATCTGGGCGCTTTGACGCAAGTCTACCACCGCCTTCTGGCGGCGGCTCCCCAAGATGGTCCGGTTACCAGTGACACGTTGGCGATGCTGGGGTATGCAGCCGGCGCTGATTTGGCCTACTACGTTGATCTCAGGGGGACGTCGTTGGATGGCGATCTGCCGGTTGATGGCCTGGTGTGGCGAGGTGATCGACGGATTTCGCAGCCGGCGCCGATTGACCTGGATATGTATCTGCGGCGAAGGCCTTTTGCGCAGTGGCTGCAAACGCTCAAGAGCGGCCGTCCTGTACAAGCTTCCCTGACCGACGCCGTCGTCGATACGGCGCACGGCACGACGATGCCGGTTACGTGTCTGGTTCTGCCGATCATCGCCCAAGGTCAGCTGACCGGCCTGCTGGGACTAGAGTCCTGCGTCAAGACGGAGCCCTGGCCGGAGGATGAGGTCAACTATCTGCGGGCCGCCACTGCGGCGATTGTATTCCACATCGAGCGCGCGCAGGTTATTGCTCAGCTGGAGGAAAACGCTGAGGAGATCGTCCGGATGAACGTGCAGCTGGCCGATGCGCGCGATCAAGCCCGCGCCAGTGATCGTGCCAAGTCAGAATTCCTGTCCGTTGTAGGCCACGAGATCCGGACGCCGCTCAACCCTGTGATCTCTATGACGGAGATGCTGCTCCAAACGCGGCTGACACCCGAGCAGCGCGATTACGCGGAGTTGGCACATGAGGCAGCGAACCTGTTGCTTGTCCAGATCAACGCTATCCTGGACTACATCGATGTGGAGTCGGGGAATCTGAAGTTGGAGAACCTTCCCTTCGACCCCGTGGATATCGTCGAAACGGTTGCGGATCTCTTCAAGCCGCAGCTTCAAGGACGGAGTCTCAGTCTGATGACGTTCTGCCATCCTGATCTGCCACCTCAGCTGATCGGAGATCCTGCCCGCCTGGGTGCTGTTTTGGAGAATCTCCTGGACAACGCCTTGAAGTTCACGGAAGAGGGGGAGATCATTCTGCGCGTTGAGCCCGTGCACTCTGAGCCTGTCATCGAGAAGGGCGCGCTCAGGCTGAGGTTCTCTGTCAGCGATACTGGAATCGGTCTGCCGGAGGGCGCTGAGGATTGGCTTTTCCAGCCATTCACGCAAGCTGACTCGACTACGACTCGTCGCTTCGGCGGTGCCGGCCTGGGCCTGGCTACGACGAAACGTTGGGTGGGCGCCATGGGGGGACAGATGGGGGTGGCCGCGAATCCCGGGGGAGGCACGGTCTTCTGGTACTCCGTTCCGTGCGAGGTGGCCCCGGGCACTGTCAAGCGCCGGCGAACTGACGAGCCCCGGCAGGAGCAGACGCTTCACGGCCTCCGAGTCCTGGTCGTGGACGATCTGGCCGGCAATCGTGAGATTCTCAAGAGCTATCTGGAGCTTTGGAGTGCTGCTTGTGAAGCTGTGGCAGACGGGCGAGAGGCCCTGGCTGCGCTGCATCGAGCCCGCGGTGCCCATCGCCCCTATCATGTCGCACTCATCGATCTGATGCTTCCGGGGATGGATGGTATTGCGCTGGCCGGTACGATTCAACAACAAGCAGGCTTGCAGGATACCCGTCTGGTGCTGGTCACTGCCTATGATGCCCCTGGGCAGGAGCAGCGGATCCGAGACCTGGGCTTCTCAGGCTACCTGACGAAACCGTTCCACCGTGCCCAGATCTACAGTGCTCTGGTGCACGCCATGGCCACAGTCGATAGCACCGTTGACGACAAGCATGTCTCTGCCGCTGTCTCACCGTTGGGAGCTGCCAGGGCGGGTCCGGATAGGGTGGCCGCTTGCGAACGGCCGACTGTGCTATTGATTGAGCACAATACTATCCTGCGCCGGGTAGCCGCAAAGAGTGTGGCTAACTCCAGATGTGAACTCATTCCGGTGGCGACAGAGGCCCAAGCTCTGCGGGTTCTATCGGACAGAGCCGTTGAACTAGTGCTGTTCGATCTGCAAGGGGACCGCGCCAAGCTGGCTGAGTCAGTGACTGCTCTCCGAGGTGCTAACGTTGCTACCACCGATGACGGAGGCCGTCGGAGCGCTGCCGTGATAGGGATGACGGCTCAGCCGGGCCCGAGCCCTCAGAGCGATTGTGTCGAAATGGGGCTGGATGGTTATATCACCAAGCCTCTGACGCCCGCGGCTTTGCGTCGGCTCTTGGCTCGCTGGTGCGACGGACGGTACTGATTGCGCTGTATTGGAAGCGATGGACCGGTCTGTTGGCCCCGTGTAACTTGTCGTGCCCGCATATGATGCTCCACGACGTCTCCCCGCGATCTGGCTGCTGGGTCCGTCAATTTGTCAGACTTCCCGCTTGACACACTGACAACTATCATTATTGTTAGGACTCGTGACTATGGAAATGAAACCGCAAGTAGTTGGTTTGGGTATGGCTACCCTTGACGTTCTACTGCGTCTAGCGGACATGCCAACCTGGAATCGGGGTACGCGGCTCAGCGATTTCGACTTCGATGGGGGCGGCCCGGTGGGAACGGCGATTGTCGCTGCTGCGAGATTGGGGGCCCTTGCAGGCTTTATCGGAACTGCCGGCGATGACACGGCTGCAGAGTTGAAGTTGCGCTCGTTTCTGGCCGCGGGTGTCGATCTCAGCCGGATTGTGCGACGTGAAGCTCCGGAGGACCAGATCATTGTTGTCCACGTGCAGGAAGAGAGCGGGGAGCGGGTGTTTTCCGGTGTGAGCCGGCCCACGGACGTCAAACTGTCACCTGACGAGCTTGACCGCGGGTACATCACGTCGGCTGACTATCTGCATCTTGACGGGTGGCATGCTGAGGCGGCACTGCAGGCTGCCAAGTGGATGCAGGAGGCCGGCAAAACGGTTGTGATGGACGGTAGCAAGACCACAGGCCCTGTGCTGGGTCCCCGCCGGGAACTGATTGAGCACGTTGATGTTCTGATCAGCGGGTCCGGATTCGCGCAGGGGGTGACGGGGCTAGATGATCGGTGGTCGGCGTTGGAGGGGGTACTGGAGCTTGGCCCGCGTATCGCGGTCCAGACCGAGGGGGAGCTTGGGAGCTATACCGTCTCGCGTGACCCACGTTTTGGGACTGCCCGGTTCCATGTACCGGCTTTCTCTTGCGATGTTCTCGACACGACGGGTGCCGGCGACGTTTTCCACGGTGCTTTTATCGTAGGTATGATCCATGATTGGTCGCTTCGTGACATCGTACGATTTGCCACTGCGGTCTCGGCCATCAAGTGCACGCGCCTGGGGGGGCGGGCGGGCATCCCCGATTTTGATGAGGTGATGGTATTCCTTGCGGGGCGAGGGTGCCCGTTGAGATGAAGGGCGATCAAGAGTCAAGAGTCTTGAGTCATGGTCCTGCGGTGAACAGGCAGGCCGTTGGCACCGCGATTCACCTGCCCTGCAGTCTGATGTTGATATTGTCCGGGGATCAAGATTCCGAGTGTGACCCCGGACTTGAGATTTCTGTCCAAGACAGGAAGACAAGGAAGGTAGACTAGATGCCACTGATCTCTATTCTGACGGAGCTGAAGCGCGCACAGGCTGGGCGATACGCGCTGCCATTGTATGATACTGTCGACATGCAGAGTACTGACGGCATGTTCCAAGCCGCTGAAGAGCGACGTGCCCCTGTGATGATCGCGCTCTATGATAGGGCGTTCGATAGTCCAAACGGTGTGGCGCACGCGGCTTATATCCGTGAGCGCGCCAGGGATGCTACAGTGCCCGTGTCGCTGATGCTGGACCACGGGGCCAGCTTTGAGCAGTGCATTCGCGCGATTCATGCAGGGTTCACCGATGTGATGTACGACGGCTCTAGCCTCTGTGTTGACGAGAACATCGCCATCACGCAGAAGGTCGTTGAAGCCGCGCACGCGGTTGGCGTGGCTGTTGAAGCCGAGATCGGCCACGTTGGCAGCGGCAGGGAGTACCAGAGCTATGGCAAGGAGCGCAAGGGATTCACCGATCCCGCAACGGTCGAGCGTTTCGTCGAGGAGACCGGGGTCGACTTCCTGGCTGTTGCGATCGGCACGGCACACGGCATTCAGCAGGGAGGCGATCCCGATATCGATCTTGATCTGCTGTCCGAGATCCGAAGGCGTGTTGATATTCCCCTGGTGCTGCACGGCGGCTCTGGGTGCACGGAGGACCAGTTCCGTGGCGCCATCAAGGGCGGCATCGCCAAGATCAACATCGCCACCGATCTCTTCCGGGCCGCCGGTCGAGACGTGGCTGCGGCAGCCGGCAAGGAGAACGTCTCATATCACAGCCTGATCCGCGTTGCACGTGAATCCTTCACCGCACGGTGCGCGTACCACTTCGATCTTTTTGGTGCGTCGGGGAAGGCAGTGTAGGCTGCTGGAAGAGGTACATAGCAGAACGTCGGTCACGATTCACGAGTCACCATTCATGCGCTGTGTTGAGTGTGGCCCAGAGTTCGGGGAGGGCCAGTCGAGGTCATTTGAATCGTGAATGGTGAATCGTGCGCAGTTCAGACTCTCCAGGTTCCACTGTGGGGCCTGGGTTCTAATCATCCATCATCAATAGGAGACCCTCAATGAAGTTCAATAGTCGAGAAGACATCATTCAGTTGACCCCTCTGTGGGAAGGCGAGCGCTTTGAAGACGGGCGTCCACGCGTGCCGGACAGCATCCTCAAGCGTATGGAGCGTGTGATCACCGAGGAGGCATGGTCTGTGCTGTGGCGTCACGGGTATCATTTCCAGTTCTGCGGTGGCTGGACGCGTCTTCATCCCCATCGGAATCTGGTGGGCCGCGCGGTTACCGGTATGTTTGTGCCGCATCGCCCCGACCTGCACGACTACCTGATGGACCTGGGCCAGAAGGAGGAGGGGCGTATTGGTGCGATGAACTCGTGGGTCATTGAGACACTGGTCAAGGATGATGTCGTCGTCATCGATCTCTTTGAGAAGGTCTACGAAGGTACCTACTCCGGTGCCAATCTGTCGACGGCCATCGCGACGCGCACCAAGCGCGGGCAGGTGATTTACGGCGGCATCCGCGATGCCGAGCAGATCATTGAGCTGGATGATTTCGCCACTTTCTGCCGCGGCATGGATCCGACCCCGATCCGCAATGTGACCCTGATCGGGCTCAACACGCCGTGCCGCATCGGTGATGCGACCTGTCTGCCAGGTGACGTCGTCTTGGGCACGATGACCGGCCTTGTCTTTATCCCGCCGCATCTTGCCGAGCAAGTCGTCGACCATTCGGAACGCACACAAATGCGCGAGGCATTCAGCCACCAGCGGCTGCGTGAGGGTATCTACAACTCCAGTCAGATGGATACGAAGTGGACCGAGCCGATCAATGAGGACTTCGCTGAGTGGCGCAAGACCCACACCTTCGAGGATCTGGCGATCGACTGGGACAAGAAAGAGAAGGGTGGCGCGACCGAGGACGAGGAGACGCTGCTGGGTTAAGTAGTGAGACTACCGAGATAGCGTCACGATTCACCACTCACGATTCACAAGTCGGGGCAGGACTGATCAGTGGATGCTGAGTTGTGAGCGGCTGAATCTGCATCAAGAGCCGTTGTTGCTTGTGAAAGTGTCGGATGGATGCGCTACCCTCTGGTTGAGCAGCCGTGACAAGAGACTCTTGACTTGCGGCCGCTGACCTTGGACTCAGATGGATGGCCGTCCGCCGAGGTGAACTGGTGTCACCGGTGAGGAGAGTCTACGGCAACAAAGAAGCCGCGCGATCCACTAGTGTGGATCGCGCGGCCTTGATGTAACGGTGTTCCGTGGTTAGCGGAATGCCGTGGAATGTCTGAAGCTAGGCTTCCAGAACTCGTACGTTGGCGGCCTTGGGCCCCTTGGGCGAATCCTCGATGGAGAACTCGACGCGCTGGCCTTCCTGAAGCTCGCGATATCCACCGTTGTCTACGATGGCGGAGAAATGAACGAATACATCATTGCCGTTGTCACGAGCAATGAATCCAAAGCCTTTGCCAGCATTGAACCATTTGACGGTTCCGGTCAGTGTTTCTGTCACAGTACTACACTCCTTAAGGGTAACTGATCTCGGGCGAAGCTGGTCACAACAAAAAGGGACAGCGCAACCCTCGCAAGGGTGGGCTGTCTCTTATAAACGACCTACACTTACTTCGTCCTACGACAGACATCATAACAGGTATTCTCTGGTTGTCAAGTCCCAGTTTTTTCAGCCAAAGGATGACTGTGCAGTACTTCCATAGATGCCGTCAGTTGCCTGCAGCCCATTGTCAATACCACTTTGCGCTGCGCACTGTGATGGTGCGGAAGCAAGTGCCGGGAGTGCCGACCGATAATAGTTGGCTGCTCTCTGGGAGATCCCGGGTCCTGCCGCTCTTGAGCAGGATGCAGATTCGGGTTGGACGTGCGGGGGGGAGGGCAAGAGCCACCGACGTGGCGGGTTGGCACAGGGGGCATTTCGGAGCGGGGCCACTGCCTGAAGGCTGTATCACGAGATCGACGGAATGGCGTCGGCCTATCTTGACATGCACCTTGGCAGTAGCAGCAGCCCTCACAGGTAACACGACAGGCAGCGCCGCGATGTATCAGCGGAGAACGTCGAGATGTTGCGGCGCTTCATTGCCTGAACAGAAGCCACGTTCGAATACGCACACCACGCAAGCACAAGAAATCGAGGCCGCGTCCTGATCGAGGCAGCGGCGAGTATGGTAAGCTACACTCGGAACAGCGGTGCGCCGTGCCGTCTTGGACCTCGTACATCGGCGTGCCCAGGTCTCGCTCGTTCTTCATCCAAGAGCCCGAAGTGCGCAGCAGCTACTACGAACATCGCAGCTCCCGCTGGCGCGAAGATGCGGGCGAGACCCCCGCGGTCCGCAGAACGTGCGATCTGGCGCGAGTTAGTTGCGAAGCAGACGCCACGTGCATCAGCACACCGTGCAGGACGAAAAGCAGCGCGAAGAAGTCCCCAAAGCCTCAGCCTGAGCGGACTCGGGACGATTTAGGCGCAAGGCTTTGGGCCCGCAGAGCGGATCGCAGAAGGTCTTTTCGAAGTGGGTGTTGTTCCTATGCTTTGCTCTTGGACAGTCTCAGTTTCGTGAAGGCCCAGGGAGCACCCAGGCTGCCCCATAGGCCAACCAGGGTGTAGCGGATGAAGCGGAAGACCAGCTCCGGTTCCAGACTCTCAAAGGTCACCTTTAGTCCAGCATATAGCCCGCCGAGGATGGCCATGCCCAGGACGAAGCGCTGCGCGCGCTGCCAGATGGCCCCATCGGTCTCGGCGCGGATCCACCTCCGCTCCATCGCAAATCCCACGCCCATACCCAGCAGTGTGGCCGCAGCCGTCACCGCGTTCTTGCCGGGCACCACGAGGGCGGCTGCCAAAGGAATGGTGATGGCGACGACAAGCTGCCACGTCAGGCTGAGTCGGGCAAGGCCGGTCTCAGCTCCTGGCGCTAGCCAAGCGAAGAGTGCAAGCATGATCATCCCAAGCACGTAGCCTCCCAGCAGATCGCGCGGGAAGTGGACGGCGAGGTAGACACGCGACAAGGGCACCAAAACGACAAGCAATGCTGCCACGGCGTAGATCAGGGGGCGCAGCTGCGCGAGCTGCTCTCTGAGCCGTCGCGCCTGGGCGGCCAAGTAGCCCCAGATGACAATCGTGCTCTGTGTGTGCCCGCTGGGGAAGCCGTTATCGTGGGCCTCGTAAGCCTCGATGGCCTCCGCCAGCGGGACGTCGAAAAGCAGGGCGATCCGCTGCGGAGCGATCACAAAGGGGCGTGGTGAGTGGCAGAGCAGCTTGGCGACGTTGTTGGCGCAGGCGGAGATCAAGAAGAGCACGGTCAGACGCGCTCCTGTCCGCCGATCCAGACACCAGTAGATCAGGGGCAGGAGCACGAGGAAGAACATCTCCCCGCCCAGCGAGGTGAGCAGCTCAAAAACTCCGACCAGATTGGGGATGGTGTTGCGAATCTGAATGATGAGGTCGAGCTCCCAATTGAGAAGTGTGTCCACGAATCTCTCCTTTCATGTGAGGTCGTGATGCTTCTGCAGCTATCAGCCATCAACCCGTGACTATTCTTTGCTTCCTGTCTGTCGTGAGATCAACATCATGAGCCCGGAAGCCACCACAGAGAATAGCGCCCCAACTATGAAGAGCTCGCGGTAGCCCCTCGTCGTGATGAGCCGTCCGCCGAAGATGCTCATCGATCCGAATCCGAGTCCCATCGCCATCGCGACAGCGCCGTAGGCCAGGCCTCGCCACCCCTCATCGACCAACTCCATTTGGAAGATCTGCAGTTCCGGCAGCCAGATGCCGGCGGAGACCTGCATGCCCAGAAGACCGAGGCCGGCTGCGCTCCAGTGGTGGAAGCTTGCCATGAGAGCCAGGCTGACAATCTGGATCATGGTGGAGAGGGCAACGATCCGCCCGTGACTCCACCGCCTTGTCATCCGTGGGAGCAGAAGCGTCGCGCCGATGGCGGCCATCTGCCCGATGCTGGTCAGGAGCCCGATGGTCGGCGTGGAGAGATGCAGATCAGTATCCATGTAGGGACCGCTGTACGCCTGACTGGTCGTCCAGCCCATGTGGCGCAACAAGACATAGACGATTAGCGCAATGACCAGGGCGGCGGGAAATGGCCCTCGATCCACCGGCTGTGTGTCGGTTCGGGCTGGTCTCAGTCCGCCACGTAAACGAACAAGTGGGATAATCGTGGCCAAACCGGAGATGGCACTGATGAAAAGAGCCCAGGCATATGGGGACGCGCTCCGCGGATCGATGGGAGGTGCTTCGTGCCGGGTCACCAACGATGCGACTATACCCGGTAGCATGCCCCCGATCAACGTGCCGGTGAAGGAGCCAATGCCACGAAGTACGCCGGTGAGGGCATACGCCGCTGACCGGTTCTCGTCCGTAGTGACCAGCATGAGGGCCGGGACGCTGTTGACGCTGAACATCGACCACCCGGCAACAGTGATGATCTGTGTGAGCGGGGGCCACAGATCACGCACCGCAGCGGGCATACGGGCGGTGACCGGAAGTAGGAGCATACCGCCGACGGTCAAGCATCCCCCGGCCAGCATCGTGGCACGGGTACCGAATCGGTGGCCGAGCGCCCCGCTGGGAACGCCCATCATCATGAAGGTGAGGGCCCCGGCAGCATAGTAGGTCCCCAGATAGGCTGGATCATAACCGAGCCGGAGGAGGAAAAGCCCTCGTAGCAGAGCAAAGGCGCCAAAGTAGCTAGCGGAAATCAACCCTGTCACAATGATGAGTTGGCGTGCGTCGTGGCTGAAATCCCGAGGTGAGGGAAGACGTCTGGGTATATGTGTATTCATAGGTGATCTCTGTGGGGGATTATAGACTTGGCCTACGTAGCTGCAAGAGCGACTACGATCCCATAGTACCGTGGTCGTGTACGCATTTGGCACGGTGATTCTTACCTGGACTTGACAATTATTCTAGCCCAGATTAAACTGGAAACATGTTCAAGTTTGGGACTCATCGTAGGCAGCCAATAGACGAGACTCCATGCCCGGACAGCTAGCACTCTACATCGGTGTGCTTGCCGTTGCGGCCCTGGGAGCGATCCTCCTGGCGTCATTTGTGTGGCGACGGCGAATGGTTGCTGGTGCTGTGCCGTTCGCGCTCTCTATGTATGCTCTGGCTGCCTGGTCGGTGACGGTCATCCTGACACACCTGAGTGACGAGCTCCCTGCCAAGCTCTTTTGGACAAACGCGCAGTACGTCGGCGTCACGCTTGCACCCCTGATGTGGCTGCTGTTTGTGCTGAGATACACGGGCCATGACAGTATTCTTACGAGACGGAACTTGGTGCTGCTTGGCCTGCATCCGGTGTTGGTACAGATCGTGGTCTGGACCAATCCGCGCCATAATCTGTTCCGGGAGCAGGTTTGGCTGGACATCAGTGGCGGCGTTTCAATGCTGGGGAACACACTTGGGGCTGCGTTTTGGGTCCACGCAGCCTATACCTATGCGCTGATGCTGATGTCGGCGTACTTTCTGATTCGTAGCCATTTCTACGCTCCGCGAGTTTACCGCCGGCAAGGCTGGACTCTGCTGGTGGCGATTGCTGCGCCGTGGTTGGCCAACATCGTTACCCTCACACAGCCGGCGCGGCTATCGTACTTGGACCTTACGCCGTTTGCATTCATCGTCAGTGGAGTCGCGATCGTGTGGGGTTTGGCGCGCAACAGTCTGTTGGATTTGGCTCCGGCGGCGCGGGAAGCTGTCATGGAAAATATGACGACTGGGATAGTTGTGCTTGATCACCGCGATCGGGTTGTCGACATAAACTCAGCAGCGGAGAGCATGCTGTCTATTCCCAGCAAGCGGGTACTGGGTCAGCAGTTTTCCAGGGTGCTCCCGCACTATTCCTACATAATGTCGCGCTTCCGAGGAGTCGGGCAAGCTCGTGACGAGGTGACACTCGGCGAGGGGCCAGCGCAGAGGATCTATGATCTGCGCGTGTCTCCGCTGCGAGACTTCCGGGCGGACATCATTGGACACCTTGTCAATATCCAGGATGTGACGCAGCGGAAACACGCGGAGCTGGCGCTAAGTCGCTACGCTGAGCGGTTGCGGATCCTCTATGAAATCGATCAGGCGATTCTGGCAGCCAAGTCTGCTGAGACGATTGCGCTTGCTGTCTTGGACCAAATCCACAATCTCCTGCCCTGTACGCGTATGTCGGTGGTGTCTCTGGACGGTGCTAAAGAGCCTTACATGCTTGCTGTCCGCGGAAGCGGCGGTTTGGCTCCGGAGCGCGCTCCGTGGGTAGAGACGCTGGCTGTCGAGGACTTCGGCGGTTTCGAGTTGCGCTGCGTCAATGATGTGCCGCACGATACGGCGGCGTCGGCGCTCGACCTGCAGCTGTATGATGAGGGCGTACGGGCCTACATGACTGTGCCCCTGATGGCCCAGGACATGCTTGTGGGGACGCTGAATCTGGAGCACATTGTCGGCCGAGCGTTCACGGCTGAGCATCTTGACGTCGCATCCCAGATTGCCACCTCCCTGGCAGTGGCATTGGAGAGCGCGCGGCTCTATGCATCGGCACAGCAAGAACTTGCAGAACGCAAGATGGCGGAAGCTGCTCTGAGAGAGAGCGAAACCACTCTGCGCCAGAGGGCAGAGGACCTGGTGGCACGCAATGCTGAGTTGGATGCGTTTTCACACACGGTCGCTCACGACCTCAAGACGCCGCTGTCGCTACTGACGGGCTACACGAGCTTTATGGAAGCTCAGGACATTGCCAGAAAGCCTGAGGATATGGCCATGTGCATCCGCGCCATCGGTCAGAGCGCACGCAAGATGGGCAGTATCATAGATGAGCTGCTACTGTTGGCGAGCGTGCGGAAGGTTGACGAAGTGGCGCCTACGCCATTGGATACGGAAGCCATTGTCTTCGATGTGCTGCAGCGCTTGGCTGATCTGACAGAGTCTCACCAAGCTGATATTGTGTTGCCGGACATTTGGCCTATTGCGTGGGGATATGCCCCCTGGGTTGAGGAGGTCTGGGCTAATTACATCAGCAATGCGGTAAAATACGGGGGCTCCCCGCCGCGAGTGGAGCTTGGAGCTACGGTGACCAGCATTGATGAGACCGATGATGACGCTCCGAACGTGATCCGTTTCTGGGTGAAGGATAACGGCGACGGATTGTCCGATGAGCAGCGTGCACGGCTCTTCATTCCCTTCGAGCGACTGGAACAGGTCCGTGTGAAGGGATACGGTCTGGGACTCTCTATCGTCCAGCGGATCATGGAGAAGCTGGGAGGCGCATCGGGCGTCGAGAGCTCCGGGACCCCAGGCGAGGGGAGCTTGTTCTATTTTGAGCTTCTGGAGGCGGACTTCTAGGCGGTCAGCTCTTGGGTGCTCTGGTGACAACACGCAGGTCGTGGGCGAGCCCTTTGCCTGGGTGTGTTGGTGCCGTAGCCGACTACGGGGCTCAGCAGTCATTGCCGACGGGCGAGCGCCGCCGCTGCCTTCTCCTGCACGGCGACTGCCCGATGAGCCGGACCCACAACCAACCCAATGGCGGCTACCAGCCCACGCTGACTGCGCCAACAACGAGATTGATGCGGTTCTCTTCACCTGTTCTGTCACAGTGACAGCTGGGCAGGTCACCAGGAGTCGTGTCGTGGTCGACACCGCCACCAAAGTGGTTGAGTATGACCTCCCGGTCATAGGTAGACTTGCTCCCCAAGGTCAGATTGCACCGGTAGTCATCTGGTTGTACTCTCCCAGAGTGACACGTGCTGAATGCAGGTCAAAGAGCGTGCGCTTGCATGGTTATTGGCCGCTTCTATACTGGAGCAAACACACACAGGGAGCTCTATTGTGGAGACTGATTTTGGGATGAAGCAGGGACGTCCCCGGGAGTACGGCATTCGACCCGTACCCGGCTTTGCGGATGAGCGGGTGGCAATGGCCGCTGCGGCCCTTGACGAATTTCGGGCGCGCGTGATTGATCAGATCGAGGATCTGCCGAGGGAGGCGCTTACGTTCGCGCCCACGGGCACCACGCTTACCATCGCCGCCTTGGTGGCGCATCTCGTGTGGGCCGAGGTGGGCTGGCTCGAGCGCTTCTCAGGGACTACGGCGCCCTCAGACCTACGCGCGGCGGTGGATGCCGCGGGCCGCGCAGTGCCGACCGGTGTGCAGGTGATCCCCGACCTTGATGCCGAAGCCCTCGTGTCCCTCTGTGAGCGCGTAGGTGAGGAGCTGGCGCTTCCGGTGCTCACCAGGCTGACCGACATCGAAGTTGAGCTTCCGAACGAGGACCGGCCCATGACTCCCCGCGCCGTCTTGATGCACCTCATCTGGCACTGGACCTACCACTCGGCTCACATCGGCTTGATCCGCGAGCAGTGGGGGAGTGGGTATGCGTGGACATTTGGGGGGATGGTGTAGAGATAGTCAGAAGTCAAGAGTCCGAAGCCCAGCAGTAATTGTGCGGGTGGCGCCTATGCGGTAAGCCACGATTGACGATTCAGGGTTGCCACTGCGGTGTGGTCACGCAGGCAAGTGTCGCGAGGAGATTGGGATTCCGGATGGTGAACTGTGACAGTCGACGACGCGGTCACCGCCGTCGGAGATTATACTCCGGAATTCTTGACTCCAGTTCCCTGTAGCTAGCAGTAGTTCATAACTGTATTCCTATCGGAGGAGACACCATGATTGATCTCAAGCAATATGAAGTCTGGTTTGTGACTGGCAGTCAGCATCTGTATGGCGAGGAGACGCTGAGGCAGGTGGCGGCGGACGCGCAGAAGATCGCGGCGGGGTTGGATGCGTCGGGCGAGTTGGCGGCCAAGCTGGTCTTCAAGCCCGTGGTGAAGTCGGCAGGTGACATCGCCGAGGTCTGCGCTGCGGCGAACGTGGATCCGGCCTGTATCGGTCTGGTCACATGGATGCACACCTTCTCACCGGCCAAGATGTGGATCGCGGGCCTGAACATGCTGCAGAAGCCCTTTGTCCACCTGCACACGCAGTATAACCGCGACATTCCGTGGTCGGACATCGATATGGACTTTATGAACCTGAACCAGTCGGCACACGGCGGGCGGGAGTTCGGTTTCATCGGTACACGGATGCGCAAGGCCCGCAAGGTGATCGTCGGTCACTGGCAGGATTCTGAAGTTCGGTCCCAGTTGGACACCTGGATGCGCGCGGCAGCGGCGTGGAGCGACATGCAAGGCGCCAAGTTTGCGCGTTTCGGTGACAATATGCGTGAGGTCGCGGTGACCGAGGGCGACAAGGTGTCGGCTCAGATAGCGTTCGGCTACTCGGTCAACGGATATGGCTTGGGCGATCTGGTCGCCTTTGTCGATGCAGTCACCGGTGCTGAGATCGATGCTGTGGTCGCCGACTATGAGGGCCAATATCGGCTCACGCCGGCACTGCTGGAAGGCGGCGCGCAACGATCCTCGCTTCGAGATGCTGCACGTATCGAGCTGGGTATGCGTGCCTTCCTGGAGGACGGTGGATTCAGTGGTTTCACGACTACCTTCGAGAACCTGAGTGGTCTCAAGCAGCTGCCGGGACTGGCGGCACAGCGACTCATGGCTGACGGCTATGGCTTCGGTGCTGAGGGAGACTGGAAGACCGCGGCTCTGGTGCGTGCGATGAAGGTGATGGGCGCGGGTCTGGAGGGCGGATGTTCCTTCATGGAGGATTACACGTACCATCTGGAACCTGGGAACATGAAGGTGCTGGGCGCACACATGCTTGAGGTCTGTCCTTCCATCGGCGCCGGCCAATCTGCTATGGAGATCCATCCGTTGGGCATCGGCGGCAAGTCTGACCCAGTGCGTTTGGTGTTCAACGTCGCCGAAGGTCCTGGTGTCAACGTGTCCATCATCGATCTGGGCGACCGGTTCCGCATGTTGGTTAACCCCTGTGATGTGGTGTCCGCTGATGCTCCGTTGCCCAAGCTGCCGGTCGCGCGGGTGGTCTGGGTGCCCAAACCGAATCTCAAGGTCTCAGCCACGGCCTGGATTCTGGCCGGTGGTGCGCACCACACGGGCTTTAGCCAGGTGCTGACTTCGGCTCACTTGGCTGACTTCGCCGAGATGGCGGGTATCGAGTGCGTTATGATTGATGATGGCACCGAGATCCCGACGTTCAAGAATGAGCTCCGTTGGAACGCCGTGTATTACCGGCTGATGGCGGGGGTGTAGGGGACGGGGAGGAATGTAAGAATCAGCGAATCGGAAGAATGGCAGTATGAAGAATCAGCGAATGGTGCGTCCGCAGTTCCGATTCGCTGATTCTCTTGTGCTTCTGATTCTGCTCTTGTGACCTGGAAAGGGATCGTATGAAAGCTATCCTACTTAGAGAACCCTATGTGCTTGAGCTGGTTGAGATCCCGCGACCGAAGCTGACTTCGCCTGAGCAGGTGCTCATCGAGGTCAGTGTCTGCGGCATCTGCGGCAGCGACCTGCGTTATTACGCGGGCGAGAATCCTTGGGCGCTGCATACGCTGGGCCGGCACGTTGACAATCCTCTCAACATGCTGCTGGGGCACGAATTCTCGGGGGTTGTAGTGGAGGTCGCCAGCCGTCAGCACGAGCACTTACTGGGGCGCCGTGTGGGTGCACAGGCGTTCCGCACGTGTGGCACGTGTGAGCTCTGTCGTTCGGGGCACGAGAACCTGTGCAAAGACACGCTCCACATCGGTCACGCGCAGGGGTGGGGGGAGATGTCCTTCTATCCTGGCGCCTACGCCCAGTATTGCATCGCTTGGGCCGATTTGCTTCATCCGATGGCCGATCACGTGAGCTTTGAGGAAGAAGCTCTGCGTGATTTCCTTGGCGTGGCTGTGCACGCGGTGGGACGCGCCGAGCTGATGCCGGGCGACACTGTGCTCTGCATCGGTGGCGGACCTGTAGGTCTCAGCATCGCGCAGGTTGCGCGCGTCAAGGGAGCCGGCCGCGTGGTCGTCTCCGAGCTCTCGCCGGTTGCCCAGCGCGTCATCGCGCAATATCCGGCTCTCGAGTCAGAAGATCCCACCAAGGTGAATCTCGTGGATGCGATCGGTCCGGCGACCTGCACAGCAGTTTTCGACACTGTGGGCTCGCCCGAGACGTTGGCTCTGGGGCTCAACGTGTTGGCTGCGGCCGGTACCTACGTCAATCTGGCAGTGCACGACGCTATGCTCTCCATAAATGCGCTGGACCTCGGTTCTGAGCGCCTGATGACCACTTCCGCCAACGGGTTCTACCGCGATGAGCGTGAGGCCCACGACTTGATCGCTGCCGGCAGCGTTGATATGGCCAAGATGATCACCCACCGCTTCCCGCTGGAGGATTACGCAACGGCCTACGAGCTGTTGCTGGCGGAGCCGAAGCGAGCGTACAAGGTCGTGTTTGCCAGCAGTTGAGTGCTGAAGGTCTTAGGTTGCAGGTTGGCCGGTCGAAGCTGCGAGGCAGTCTCCGAACGAGCACCGTCCAGCCCGCAACTTGTCAACCTGCAACCTGTAACCCTCCGAAGGAGGCCCGCATGATCCGCATTTCCGTCTGGCCCGGTGACTTATCTGACTCGTATCTCCGTCACGTGACACAACTGGGCGTGGATTGCATCGATTTCGGTGCGGCGGAGACATTTCCCGGCGTGATTGAGCGGGGTGTGCCCGATCTTGAGGGCGTGCTGGCGATCAAGAGGAGGCTTTCGTCTTGGGGTCTGGCGATCAACCGCGTGACGTTGCCGAATATCAGTGAGGCGTTCATGGAGGGCGAGCCGGGGCTGAATGATGAGCTAGAGGCAACGTGCACCGCACTGCGTGTCTTCAGCGAGGCCGGTGTGCCCATCGCGCGACAGCGATTTGGCGGCGACGCGATGCCCCATCGGACGCAGCCGTACCAATCGGTTCATCGTGGGGGCTATCTGTCGCGTGGCGAGTATGCGCACCGTTCACAGCCTGAGCCGCGTTCTGCAGAAGCCCTGGACGCCTGGTGGGAGCGGTTTCGTCTCGTCTACGGACAGTTGGTGCCCATCGCGGAGGAGGTGGGTGTGAAGCTCGCGCTGCATCCCTCTGACACGCCCTATGCAGGCACCCCGTTCGATAGCCTGGGGTATCATCGTGTTACTGATCTCTTTCCGAACCGTTGTGTCGGCTACCTCTACTGCATCGGTACGCGTGCCGAGGCCGGGGGATCGGCATTAGTGCTTGACGAGATCAACACCTACGGGCGGAAGGGGCGCCTTTTCACCGTTCATTTTCGCAACGTCCGTGGGAGTCTGGCTACCGCCGGTGGCTATGAAGAGGTCCTGTTGGACGACGGTGATATGAACATGGCCCGCATCCTGCGCGCACTGCAGCGGGTCGGCTTCGACGGCTGCATCAACCCCGATCACATCCCCGTGCTTGAGGGAGACCACGCACCGACCAGCGTCGGCCTTGGTTATTCGGTGGGGTATATCAAGGCGCTGCTGGCAGCAGGTAACGCGGCCTGGTAGCCTGCCTCCTGCCTCGATGAGACGTTGATCCGGATGGGGCACTGGCTGGACGGCAGTGGGTGTCAGACCGACGGGTACAAGCACACAGACCCTGACATACCGCAGTTGTGGGCTCAGAAGGGGCGTGCTTGAGGCTTGGTGTGAAGGACATCCCGGAACTCCAGGACTCCTAGTCCAACGTGCTGCGACGCTGCATTGTGGCCGTGTGATCTGATGCCGGCCACGATTCACCATTCACGATTCATATGAAGGTCAAGCTACCGACGTTGGCCGAAAGCGCTGCGCTGCTCGTGTGCAAGGCTGCCACGGGAACCGTGCTGCAGCCATTTGAGGTCCGGGTGAATGGTGAATGGTGAATCGTGATTCTGACTATCGTCCTATCTCGTGTCTTGTCTAGCCCAGTCCATCCGCTCCGCCAACTCATCCCACACCGTCTCCGGGATCTCCGCGGTGATCGCGGCAACGTCGGCTTCGATGTGCTCCGGGGTGGAGGCTCCCATCAAGGTCGCGGTGAGGCCCGGCTCTCGGGCGATGTACTGGAGGTTGAGCGC
>CAZEXX010000022.1:0-9680 GCA_964516885.1 uncultured Anaerolineales bacterium
CGAAATTCGGCGACTCTGGAAGTGTAGGAAGCTCACGGTTAGCCCAGTGTGAAGAATACTAACCCGTGACAGAAACGCCCCATCACAACCATAATTGCCATCGACGCCTAATTCGACCTCGCTCGCTTCACCTGGTAGTCTCTCTTGCTCATAACCGGAGAGCCAGTCGCCTCATACAATGGCACCCATACCCACCGGTGGGACATCAGATCACGGCAAGGGTGTCAATGCTTGAAGTATACCACGTTCGAACCCCATATCAAACGTTGCGCCTTTAGCCTGATATCCGCGCAAGATTAATGGAGCACAGATGTCGGTGAATGGGTCTTGATTGATTCATCGACCAAGTTATACTTATGTGAAGATGGATTTGTTCGCATTTAGTCGGCAAGAGCAGATACACAGATCGGCGCCCCTGGCGGCTCGTATGCGCCCGAGAACCCTGGATGAGTTCGCTGGGCAGGAGCAGATTGTGGGGCGTGGACGTCTGCTACGCCGCGCCATCGAGGCCGATCAGCTCTTTTCGTCCATCCTCTTCTGGGGGCCGCCCGGCGTGGGAAAGACGACATTGGCTGCAATCATTGCCAACACCACCGAGGCGCATTTCGAGACGCTCAGCGCCGTGCTGGCAGGAATAGGTGACCTGCGGAAGTTGGTTGACGCGGCCCAACAACGCCGTTCGATGTACGGCCAACGCACGCTCTTGATGGTCGACGAGATCCATCGATGGAACAAGGCGCAACAGGACGGCCTCCTGCCGGTGGTTGAGGACGGCACGATCACCCTCATCGGGGCGACAACCGAGAATCCGTATTTCTCCATCATTTCACCGTTGCTCAGCCGCTCACGGATCTTCCGGTTCGAGCCGCTGACGATAGAGGAGATTGAGGACCTGCTGTCACTTGCGCTGGAGGACGAAAAGCGCGGCTATGGGAGGCGGCAGATCGTTCTGGATGCAGACGCCCGACGGCATCTGGCGGACTTCGCCGACGGCGATGCCCGAAGTGCGCTGAATGCGCTGGAACTGGCAGTGGAGTCGACCTCCGTCGGCGACGACGAGGCCATCCACATCACCATCGAGGTGGCCGAAGAATCGATCCAGAGACGAGCACTACAGTACGACAGATCGGGCGACGAACATTACAACACCGCCAGCGCCTTCATCAAGTCGATCCGGGGATCGGACCCCGATGCGGCCCTATACTATATGGCCAAAATGGTCCTCGCCGGCGAGGACCCGCGGTTCATCTTCCGACGAATGCTCGTTTCCGCGTCGGAGGACATTGGGCTTGCCTCTCCGATGGCTATTTCGGTAGTCATGGCCTGTGCCCAGGCATATGAGTGGGTCGGAATGCCCGAAGGACAGTATCATTTGGCGGAGGCGGCCCTTTATCTCGCCACCGCACCCAAATCGAACACCACGGGCGCCTACTGGCAGGCGCGCGAGCATATCGAGGCAGAGGGCTATCGCCCGCCGCCGACCCATATTCGGGACCAGAACACACTTCTCAAAGAAGAGCGCGCCAGGGGGCCCGCGTACAAGTACCCCCATGACTACAAAAGAGGTTGGGTGGACCAGCGTTACCTACCGGACGGCGTGTCCGGGGGGTGGTATCAACCCAAAGAGAATGGCTACGAGCAACGCATTGCAGAGTTTATCAAGAAACTACGTGAGAGACGAGGGAAGTCATCGTGAGATTGACCCAGTGCGGCTTCGCCGGCTGGACGAGCAGTGCCGAAAACGCTCTCGCCCACGCCCTGCAGGAGTCGCGATCTTCTTCACCGGACACACCTACTGTTTGGAGGTGGAAATGAACGATCCTATTACAAACCACATATCACAGATCCTGAATGAGTCTGAGCATGTCCTTGTGCCGCTGGAAGACCTTCACGACCAGCTGACCCATGAAGGACTCATGACCTGGATGACATTGGAGCTCCTTGAGCAGCTGATATCTGAAGACGACCGGTTTGAGATTTACGAGGGGCTGGCCGATTCGGAGTTGTTCAACCCGGTGGTACAAATCGAACTGCAGGCGCGCGGGCTGCTGAGTGGACCTCTGGTCATGCTGCGCGAGCGGGTATCATCCACCAAGGAAGTGATGCTCGACATGCTACTGCATCTCCAGGAGATGAACAAAGCACTGGAAACAGCCTGGCAACTTCGCCCCGAGGACAACCCCGAAGTTGATGCTGAGATTCTCAACTTGCTGTTGATGGGCGATATGCTGGAACGAGAGATCAAGCAGGCGCTTGAGAGCGGCAGCATTGTTGTCGAACTGGGTTCGCATGAAAAAATCAAGCGGGATCCGGGGCAGAGCTAAGCCCGAGCCACAGCAACCCATGCACAGAAAATGCGGGGAGGTGTTCTCACCTCCCCGCATTCACATATACCGGCGCACGACCCCAGCTCTCCTCGCCGTTCTGGCGGCTATACTGACCCTCGCTCTCGCCGGCACAGCCGCGTGTGGACGGCGAACTGAGGGTCTCAACCGCGTCCAGTCCTCCGGGATGCTGGCTATCGCGGTTGACCCGTCCTTCCCCCCCTTTGAGTCAGTGGACAGCGCAGGACAGATTGTGGGCTATGATGCGGATCTCGCCAGGGCATTGGCCGAGAGCCTGGGTGTTGACGCGCACTTCGTGACCACAGGATATGATGCACTGTATGACGCTCTGACAGTCGGTCGCGCCGACGTCATCATCTCGGCCCTCTACCCCGACCCTGGCAGGACCGCAGGCTTTGCGTTCAGCCGTCCCTACTTCAACGCCGGTGAGGTGATCCTCGTGGGTGAGGGAGCTCCTATCTCGGGCCCTGAGGATCTTGCAGGCAAGCCCGTTGCCTGTGTCTTCGGCACAACCGGTCATATGGAGCTCCTGCAGCTGACGAAAACGCTCGTCCCCTCCCCCACGATCATCGCCGTCGATGACCCAGTCACGATCACCACTTTGCTCCGGACGGGAACCGTCGACGCGATCATCATCGACCACGTGAGTGCGCAACTCGCGCTCGGGTCGCTGCCGACCGCGAGCATCCTGACACCCCCGCTGACCGATGAACCCTATGTCATCGCCGTCAAACGCGAGGACACCAGGCTCCTGGAGGCGTTGGAGAAAACGCTCGCGGCCCTGGAATCCGACGGCACGCTGAGGCAGTTGGCCAACACCTGGATGGTCCCACGTTGACAATCAAGCACCTGAAAGTAGAATGCGACAGACACGTCAAGGGGGTTTTGGCAACGACCGCTGGGTAAGGGCTGCGAAGAAGCTGGATCAAGCCCGCGACGCTGACTCGGCAACACCCATATCAAGGAGGCGTATGGCAGAGGTACACGTTTCGGACCACCCATTGGTGAAGCACAAGTTGACGCTTCTTCGGGACAAAAGTACAGAGCCCAAGAAATTCCGTGAGTTGATCCGCGAGATCACGTTGTTGATCGCCTATGAAGCCCTGACAGATCTCGAGGTCAAGCCCAAAGAGATCGAAACACCTCTGACGACCACCCGTGGCTACAAGCTGACCGAGCCCATCGGCCTCATCCCCATCCTGCGCTCGGGACTGGGTATGGTGGAGGGTATCTGGGAGATGATCCCGTCCGCCGAGGTCTGGCACATCGGCCTCTTCCGGGACGAGCACACCTTGCACCCGGTCTCTTACTACAACCGCCTGCCGATTCGCCCCACGGTTTCAGTTTGCCTGATCCTCGATCCCATGCTGGCAACCGGGGGATCGGCGATCAAGACTGTTGAGATCCTCAAGGAATGGGGCGCCAACAGGATCAAGTTCCTGGGCGTAATCGCCGCGCCGGAAGGGGTCGAGGCACTGACTAGCGCACACCCCGACGTCGACATCTACCTGGCCGCACTCGACGATCACCTCAACGAGCACGCCTATATTGTCCCAGGTCTGGGTGACGCCGGAGATCGCCAATTCGGAACTGCCTGACCGGGCACGCATGGAGAAAACGGTACGCACTTGACCTACGGGCTTGAGTATGCGTTGATACTGATTGCGGGCGTCACGATCTCACTGATCATGACGCCCCTCTTGGGCAGGCTTGGGCTCCGGCTGAACATTGTAGCCAGGCCCGGCGGCCGGCGCCAACACACCGGTGTCATCTCTCGTCTGGGCGGGCTTGGGTTGATCGTGGGCTTCTTCGGCGCACTGGCCCTGTCACGCATCTTCGCCATCCCCACAGCCGATCCAAACGAAACACGACGCTTCTGGGGCCTGGCCGTCGGCGGGCTTTTGATGGGTGTTTTCGGATTGATCGACGACAGGCGAGAACTCCCGGCAGGCGCGGAGTACCTGGGCTACCTCACAGCCGCCATCGTCGCCGTAGCCGGCCTGATCATCCTGGAACGTTTCAATAACCCGCTTACCAACCAACTCATCGTCCTGCCCGCTCTCATCTACATACCGCTGACGCTCTTCTGGATGACGGGCATGACCGTCACCGTCAATTGGCTGGATGGCCTGGACGGTCTTGCCGCGGGGGTGTCGGCGATTCTGGCCCTGATCCTCAGCATCCATATGTACCGCAGCGGCCAATACAGCGTCGTTCCCCAGGCCCTGGCCCTGCTCGGCGCGTCCATTGGGTTCCTTTTCTACAACGCACCGCCGGCGCGCCACTACCTTGGCAGCAACGGCGCCTTCTTCCTGGGCTATGTCCTGGGGGCTCTGGGGCTGATGGCCGGGGGACGCGTGGCAACGGTGCTTCTGGTTATGGGCATCCCCATCGTGGATGTAGCTTGGACAATCCTGGACCGTTGGCGGAACGGTGTCAGCCCCTTCCACGGGGATCGCCGCCATCTGCACTTCCGGCTGCTTGATGCAGGGCTGTCCTCCCGGACCATTGTCTTTGTCTATTGGGGCTTCTGCGCCATCGCCGGAACACTGGCGCTGATCCTCTCATCACGCCTCTACAAGCTGGGCGCACTGCTTCTTCTGGGCGGATTGACCGCCCTGCTGCTCCTCTACCTCAGCCGCCGCAAATAGCCCCAACTCTGCCGGCACCAACTGGAGAAAGCCATGCCAAGTCGTAAGAACCGGGCAGGTGGGCGGCAGGTCAAGAGGCCCAAGGGTCTGTCGGCAACTCTCTGCGTGGCGCTCTTGGCAGCCTATCTTGCCGGCTGCACGACGCCGGCCCCACCCACCGCGACGCCGAAAATGCCACAGCCTACCGTGCAACCACCGGTGCCCACCCCGCAGCCAACGGTGGAGACTGTGCGGCAGCAACTCATCCTATGCACCACCGAACCGCGAGCCGCCAGTCCATTCCTGCCGTCGCAGTCCGGCAGCGATCTGTTGGCGCTCTTCTATGAGGAACCAGTGGAACGGGTGGGTTACAAATGGGAAGCCCGGCTGGTTGAGCGTGTGCCTGCGTTGGAAACGGGCGATGTGCTCACCCGCACCGTCAAGGTGACCAACGGCACGCGCTATGCTGACGCTCTGGGGCTCGTACGGCAGTACACCAAGGCCGACCCCATCGAGCTGCCGAAGCTGATCGTGACATTCACACTTAAGTCGGACCTGCTCTGGTCGGATGGCATCACCATCACAGCCAAGGACGCCGTGCTCGGCTACCACCTCGCACAGTCCCCCGAAGCACAGGGACGCTGGCGCGCTTTGGCGGAGCGGACCGCACGCTTTGTGGCCGTCGATGAACGCACGCTTCGCTGGGAGGGCATTCCCGGCTACCAAGACGCGGACTACGCCGGTTTCCTCTTTCCCCTGCAGCCGGCGCATCGTTGGCAGGGCCACGGGCTTGCCGGCGTCCTGGAGGACCGCACCCCACCGGCCACCGGGCCATTCAAGATTGTGGCCTGGGAGTCTATGCGCGAGGTGCGTCTGGTGCCCAACGAGAACTACGCCGGCACACAACCGGCGCTGGAGCAGATCACCGTCAGGTTCCCCCAGCAATCGCCCAATCAGTGGGGTGCCTTGCTGGCGAACTGCACCTGTGATGTCATCCTTCCCGACCCGATCCTGCTGACCTCGTGGGATCAGTGGGAACGGCTGGGCGCGGCGGGCGTAGCCGTCATCTGGGCGGATGCAGCCCCCGCCGTGCTGCGGATCGACGTTAACCTGGACCCGGCCGGTACACCGGGCGGCACGCAGGGCGGCGCACCGGGCGGCGCACCAGACGATACACCGGCGGCCTCACCGGCACAGAACCTGGCGGTGCGCCAGGCCATCTCAGCCTGCCTCAACCGCAAGCAGCTCACGGCATCGCTCCCGGCCGAAGCCATTGCCGCGGCTGCGGGCTTCATTCCGCCCAACCATCCCGCCTACGCCGGTACGAGCCCGTCGGCCTATGACCCGACAGAGGCCGCCAAGCTGCTCGACGAAGCGGGTTGGCGCGACGAGGATCAGGACGGCATTCGGGAGGCCCACGACGTCACGGGCTTCACCGATGGCGAGCCGCTGAGCATGACGCTGCATTTCGCATCCCAATACTTCGTCGTCGCCGTCCACGTGGCCTCCGATCTGGAGGCGTGCGGACTCGATATCAGCCTCCAACCTACCGATGTGCGGCAATTGTACACGCCCGGGGAGGCCGGCCCACTCTTCGGCCGGCACTTCGAACTCGCCCTCGTCGGCTGGCAAGCAGCCATCCCCGAAGTCTGCGGGACGTGGTTCAGCAACCGCGTGCCCGGCACAGACAACAACTGGGCCGGCGAGAACTTCAGCGGGTTCGCCTCAGAACCCTACGATGCGGCGTGCGAGCGCGCCCTGGGCGCCATAGACCCTGTGCAACAGGGCGAAGCCCTGCAGACAGCCCAGGCTTTGCTCAACCAAACGCTCCCCAGCATCTTCGTGGCGTGGCGCCCCTTCTGGTTCGCAACGCGGCCCGACCTGGTGGGCATCAAACCCGATGCCTCCGCCTTTGGCACGATCTGGAACATCGAGGACATCGCCATCGCCACACCAACTCCGCAGGACTGACAACATTTCTGCTATCGCTCCGCCAAGAACATGGGCGTTTTCAGGCTCAGTTTGGCGCTCACCTTAGGGTGCCCCCCCATGTGTTGGACTACGACAGGGGCTAGATAGGTGAGCGTCCTATCTTAACAGACCCAGGTTAGCAGACCTGGATAAACCTTACCAAGGACAGCGTCGTTCAGGCTCTGATGCGGCTGTTCGTCATTGGAGGTGGCGAAGTAGCGCTGGAGCCCAGGTGGAGTGAATCTCACTTGAGTGCGGCTATGGCAGATGCAGTTCTCTGAGTTGTGCAAAGGCTGAGATATCGTGTTCAGACTGCATATAGCTCACGACTCTGGCTGCGCAGGCATCGGGGCTGAGCATAGAGGTGTCAACCTTGACATCGTAGAGGGCTTGGGCATGAACTTGCTCAAACTGTATCCGGGCTTGGCCCGGTTTGCGGTCTCCCCTTGCTTTCTCGCGTCGCTCCAATTCCTCCAGGGGGCAATATATCCCGACGAAAATCACTAAGTTTCCAGCGCGCGCGGTAGCGGCCGTATAGCCAGTGGAACTGGTTGTCCGGTCTCGCCTGACCTACCTATCAACAAAGCGACTGGTGGTGACGCTTGAAGGCGCGCTGCCGGCCGTGGCGTTCAGCACCCGCTATCAGGAGATAACAAGATGCCAACAAGATACGCACATACCAACCTGATCGCGAAAGACTGGGTGCGGCTATCGGCCTTCTACCAGGCGGTATTTGGCTGCGTACCCATCCCACCGGAGCGGGACCTATCCGGCGAGTGGCTCGACAAAGCCACCGGCGTCAGTGGGGCACACATCGCCGGGGTACACCTCCGGCTGCCGGGCTATGGAGACGACGGCCCAACACTCGAACTCTTTCAATACAGTGCGATGCCCGAGCACCCGGCGGTTCATCCGAACACGCCGGGATTCTCGCACGTTGCCTTTTCCGTCGATGACGCTCCGACCACAGTGCAGGCAGTCTTTGACCACGGCGGCTCCGCCGTCGGTGAGCTGATAATACGAGACATACCTGGTGTGGGCCTGCTTACCTTCCAGTATGTTGCTGACCCCGAAGGGAATACTATCGAGGTGCAGAATTGGAAGAAGCCCCACGGCTAAGCTGGCTGCTATAGACCAAGGCAACGGCGCAACCTTTAGCTCTGCTGCTGCGCTCAGTGAACAATCAACACAATTATCCCACGGTCATGACGATATGAGAATCGCTGTCATCACAGACGCGCATGCGAACCTTCCGGCCTTGAAGGCAGCGCTCGAATCTATTCAGGCGGAGGGATGTGACGCAGTCTACCACACGGGAGATGCGATCGGAATCGGGCCATATCCCGCTGAGTGTCTTGAGCTATTGCTCAACACACCCAACATCCACTTCGTAATAGGTAACCACGAATCCTACTTCGTGAACGGTTTGCCCACACCACAGCCAGCCTGGATGAGTGACGGTGAGGTGCAGCACCAGAACTGGACCCACGCCTCTCTCGATCCGCGGATGCGGTCGGTGCTTTCTGAATGGCCGTATCTCTTGGAGCATAACTTTGAAAGTGTGAGGACAGCGTTCGTGCATTATGGACTCGAGCCGTCTACACGGGACTTTCAGCCAGTGATCAGGAATGCAACGACGGCAGACCTGGACAGGGTCTTTGCGTTGCACGATGCAGCGTTGATCTTCTATGGCCACGATCATCGCACATCAGACATGAAGGGACGCGCGCGGTATGTGAACCCTGGGTCGTTGGGGTGCTACAGCCAAGCTAACGCAAGATATTGTGTGGTGGACTTTCATCGGGGGCAGTACAGAGTCGAGCACCGTGGCGTGCCGTATGATGACGCGGAGTTGCTCAAGACATTTGAGCGGCGCGGCGTCCCGGAGCGGGAATTCTTCTACCGCACATTCTTTGGTGGGCGCCTTCAACCCGAACAGACCAGACACGCCTGACAACGCGTTGGACCCGACCCTACTACCGAGATACCCGGTGAGGTGCTGTCCAGCTTGGCAGTGCTTCAGCGCTCAGATTAGCGTGGCAGCAATGCGTAGCATTGCCGTCTGCTGATCCTCACGCAACCGCGGTTGATGCCCAAGCGCTACCCGCAGCCCTCCCCCGCCAACTCATCCACCCACTCGGCGAGGAGCACTTCGTAAGCCGCGATGGTCGCCGACTGCGTGGCTTCGAACAGAGGCCCGTTGCCGATCCCTTCGTTGCCCATCCACACGTAGGAGTCCTTCAGGAACCCCCGGACGTCGTCTACGGTGAAGGCGGGATCGTTTTTCCGCTGCTCCTGCAGGTGTGCGTAGAGCGATGCGTAGACCTCCTCATACTTCACCGCCAGGAAATCGTCACAGCTTCCGGTGGCGCTGGCTTCCTCTGCGCACTTGGCCTCACGCCCCATCCATCCTGCCTCCCGCCTTCTCCACCATCCGGCTCATAAACCGGGCTGTGTCAATCACAAACCGTTGGTGATCAGCTTCACCGACGCGCTCCACCTCATCCCACGCCTCGACGCGAAAGCTCAAGCGACGGCCTTTGACCTCAACCAGCTCAGAGCGCACGCGCACTTCCATCCCCACAGGGGTTGCCGCCAGATGCACCATATCCACGTGAATGCCGACCGCGCTCTCGCCTTGCGCCAGATGCGGCTCAATCGCCGCCTGCGACACAGCTTCCATCAGTGCAATCAAGTGCGGGGTGCTCAGGACAGGCACCAGTCCGCTACCATA
>CAZEXX010000022.1:9780-24730 GCA_964516885.1 uncultured Anaerolineales bacterium
CAACGGCTCCCAGCAGACCTCCCGCGCCCAAGATGGGCCGAAGACGGTCCGGGACAAACGCCAACACTGGCAGCCCAATGACGGTCACGCCCAACATCGCGATGAGCCACTTCGGGATGTTTCCTGCAGCCAGGCCAAAGAGCCCGACACCGATCGTGACGATAGCCACGACAAAGGCCGATATCACCGCCATCCGCGGCTCCAACAGACGTTGCCACCCCAGAGCCGCCCCCAAGGCCAGCAACGGTAGCATCGGAAAGAGATAGCGTCCCTGGTGCTGGACGAACATGACGTTGTAGCCTAAGAACATCACAAGGGTGATCAGAGCGGCGCTCCCCAACAGAATCAGCGCATCTCGCTGGCGAGGCTCGAGTCCGCGCTGCAGCGCCTCCACCAACCGCCAGAGGGCCCCGTAGACCGTCAAGACGGAGAATATGGCCAGCCCCTGGTAAATGCGCTGATCCACAACTACACCCATCCACCCGAACTGTCCCCAGAACGAACGGAAAACCGTCAGCGCAGCACCACGCAGGAAGGAGACAAACCCCTGGTCGGCGATCCAATCAAACGTCCGCGGCTGGCCGATAGCGACGGCGGCGTGTTGGCGGAGGCCCATCACATCGAGCCCGCCATAGACGGTCAGGTTGCGGATCCACCACAGGCCTCCCAGGCCCAGCGCCGGGACAAAGAGCGCCACCAGCTGGCGCAGAAGCCATGAGCGCGTCATGCCAACGCGGCGGTATCGCAGATAGGCGATCAGTAGCGTCAGAGGCAGCACGCCGTAGCCGGTGCTCTTGGTCAGCAGCACAGCGCCGGCTACAGCCCCCAGCACCCACGGCGAGACCATCCCCCGCAGATAGCGCAGGGCCAACCAGAGCCACAGCCACAGCAGAACGAAGACCAGCACGTCGTTGCTGATGGCGGCGGTAATCGCGACAAATTGGGGAACAAAGGCCACCAGGCCCCCGCCGAACCACGCCAGCCACGGCTGCGCGGGCCAGAACTCATAGATAATGGCCATCACCATCGCCACAGCGCCGCACCCCAGCGCAACGGAGAACAGACGCAGCGCGAGAACCGACCCCTTGGACACCCAATAGATCGGCGCAGCGAGCAGGTAATACAACGGCGGCTGATGATCCTCGTATTCGAGGGGCGCGATGGAAAGCTCCGGGGGGAACCCTCTGGAGGTCAGCTCACTCAGGTAAGCCTGGTCGTAGTCACCGGGCTCCATCTTCGGGAAACCCTTGCCTGTCGCCAGGGAGCGCACGTAATTGTAATGCGCCGGCTCATCCGGCGCCTGCCAAACGGGCGTCGCCGATGCATAGAGAGTACCTACAATGAAATAGACGATGAGAATAACGACAGCCGGCCAACGTGCTCTCATAGTGCCCCCCAATTGCATAACTCGCCCTAACGGTACTCGATCCGCACGTCCCGAACGCGCTCGAGCAGCTTCTGTAACAGGTACATTGTCGCAAATATCGGCAGATCCGCAAGTAAAACGCTGGCCCCCAGCAGCACTAGCCACCGCACCGCGATCGTCAGGAACTGGCTGGCACCGATCAGCAGAAAGGAAGTGCCGCCAAGTACGACGATCATTGCGGCAATAGCCACCGCGGCGAATACCGTGAACGGCCAGGCATGGATATCCGAACGGCTCGGCAGCATCGTATTGCCCACCGCAAAGACCAGGTAGACCCACAGCCAGACATCCGGCGCCTGCAGCATCTGTGCCAGGTTCCGCAATCCGTCCCACCACGCCCCCGCCGACAGGGCCGCGAGTATCTCGGGCGTGCCGAAGACCAAATAGCCAATGGCAACAACCGCGATACTGCCGGCAATCAGAGGGGCACCGCCTATCAGACTGGCGCGGAAGAAGTCGGTCTCTTGAACGAGGACAAAACCGAGCTGGACACGCTTGCTAGAGCGCTGGGGGAAGATGTTGACACGCCCAATCTTGACACCGACAACTCTGGCCACAGCTGCGTGGCTCAGCTCGTGGAGTGCTACGCCGGGCAGCAACACTATGGCATAGAGCCACAGAGCAATGTCGTCATCACCCGTTAGGAGGAGCATGACACCTTGAAGGTGTTGATGCAACCATCGATCTGCCCACAGCAGCAAGCCTAACACGACCAACAACTGCACCAGCAAAACGATCATATCACTGCATCTCTCTAGCGTATCCCTATGGTGCCCAGCAACCGTAGCAAGTCGGATAGTACCACACATTATCCCAAACAGAACCGATCATTTATCCCAAGTTTACCCAAGTATCCCAAATCTGAGGCCGACATCGCTATCCTTGTCCCATGAATGGGGTTGCGATTTTGGGATTTTCATCTATCCTGTATAGGATATGCCCAATGCAAAGATTATCCACGCCACGCAAGAGTCCGGGTACAAAGTCCATACGCCCGTCTTCGAAGGCCCGCTCGCCCTCCTCTTGAGACTCATCGAGAAGAAGGAACTCGATATCACAAAGGTAGCTCTGGCCCAGGTAACCGACGAGTTCTTGGAGCAACTTGACGGAATGCGCACCAATATGCAGATCGGAATCGTGGCCGAGTTCCTCTCTGTGGCAGCCAAACTCCTGTGGATCAAGTCCCGCGCACTGCTCCCGAAACCACCGGCGTCAGCCAACCTCGATGAGCGAGAAGAGGATATTGGCGATGAGTTGATTCGCCAATTGCGCGCTTACCGGCAATTCAAAGAGGCTGCGGGATGGCTGCGACAGCGCGACCACGAAGGCCTGCGCGACTACATCCGCACCAACACCTCCCCCCGCCCCAAGCGGATCTCGATGGATATCTCAGGGCTCCGCCTGGATGTCCTGAAGCGGGTAGCAGAAGCGATGCTCTATCCCACAGAACTCCCACGACCGGAGGGCGCGATCCAGCGCGTCAGAATCTCGGTCATTGATCAGATCTCTCTCATTCGCCGGCGTCTTGGGAGCTGGGCCCGTGTCACCTTTCGCCGGCTGCTCAGCGACACCCCGTCGCGCCTCGAGGCAGTCGTCACACTGCAGGCCATCCTGGAGTTGATGAAACAGCACAGCATCGCGGCCCAACAGACGGAGATGTTCGGGGATATCACGATCCAGGCACTGGTGCCGCCGGATCAGATCAGGGTCCCGGGCCACGCGATAGAGGGGTCCGCAGCGCCGGCTTTGTAGCCCCCCCTTAGTGAGGCCGGGCATTGCTGTTACCACAGCCTGCTCGGCGACGGACATCGACAAAGCCATCTGGAAACCCGATTCATCGGGTGCTGTCGCCTGGCAGGCCGTCGGAGAAATAACCTACCCGCTTCAGAACCCCGGTGTTTGGTCACTAAGAGGGCTATTCTACGGCAAGACAGCCACTCTTCGGACCTACATACCGGGGTTCTCGACTCTTCCGACGGCCTGCCGGCACGTGGTCTTCAGCCGGTAGAGCTGTGCACCGGCAGCACGAAAGTGAACGTGCTGCCTCCGCCCAAGGCACTGTCCACCCAGATGCGTCCCATGTGCTTCTCAACAACCGACTTCACGATGGCCAAACCCAGCCCTGTGCCCTCCACGCCCTCGCTCTCGGGGCTCTGAATCCGGTAGAAGCGGTCGAATATTCTTGCCTCTTCCCCAAAAGGAATACCGATACCGGAATCGCTCACCTGCACGACGATGTGGTCGTCATCCTGGCGCGCCAGAACCTTGACCCATCCCGCCGGCCGATTGTACTTGATCGCATTGCTGATGAGGTTGTCCAAGACCTGACGAAGTCGCCGCGTATTGCCCCAAACCCACAGGGGTGACCGGGGCAGATCAGCGGTCAGGTCGATGTCGACACTGAAGGCATAGGTCTGTGTCGCGTCCACTGTCATCTGGATCAGCTCATCCAGTCTTACCATCTGCATCTCAAGATCGTAGCCGGCCTCAATCCGCCCGATGTCGAGCAAGTCTGAGATAAGCGCCGTGATACTGGACAAGCTGACAAGAGCCCGGTCCACAAAGCTCCGCTGCATTTCATTGAGAGGACCGGCACGGTCCAGAAGCTCGACATACCCCCGGATGGTCGTCAGCGGCGTGCGCAGGTCGTGAGAAACGGTCGAGACAAACTCAGACTTCAGGCGGTCAAGTTCCTTCAGGTGGGTGATCTCCTGCATCACCGCGACGTGGCCGATGGTCTCGATCGTGCTCAACTGAGCGTTATAGACCCGGCCGTCACTGAGCGTGACCTCGGAATGGACCACACCGCCATCCTGTCCGGCCAGGGTAAAGAGCGTCCGGAGCTCCTCGTTATCGACATACTCCTCCAGCGGACGACCCTGAGCCTCGGTGTCGATCCCAAACAAGCGCGCCGCCGTGTCACTCCACAGCCACAGCCGGTTCCGGGCATCCGTGACGATAATCGCTTCCGCCGCGCGTTCCAGTATGCCGCTAAGGCGCGAGCGCTCCGCCTCGCGGAGAGCAAAGAGTCGGGCGTTTTCGAGTGCGATCGCGGCAAAGTCCGCGATCGTGGACACCGCAAACAGCTGATTCTCGGAGAACGCCTCATCCTTCACACGGTTGACGACGCCAAGGATGCCGATCGTGCCGGCGCCGGGGGCTTCAAGGGGCACATAGAGCAAGGCACGCACGAGGAACTCGGGGGAGATCCGCGTCTCGCGGTGGAGCATCGCGGGACGGCCTGACCGGATCACCTGCCACGCCACCTTGTCTGAGGTCTCATCGTGCAGATGGTCCGTGTATCTGCTGCCCCTGTGCTTCACGACGCGCAGGAACAACCGGTCTCCCTCCCGAATCACGATAAACCCGTCATCGGCCCGCGTTAGGTTCACCGCGGCCAGGACCACACGATCCAGGATTTCTCGTGCATCCAGCGAAGAGGCCACCGACTTACCGACCGTGTAGATTGTGTTGATTTCCTGCAGGCGCTCATTCAGCCGGCGGTTGGCCTCAGCCAGCGCAACCTCAAGAGGCGGCTCGTCACCAATGTGGGATTCAGTCATCTGACCTGCGCTCACGTCATCCATAACATTGAAACCTGCTGCAGATCATACCTGAACCATACTACCAGGCAAGTTCAGGGTCCGTCGAAACTTCATGCGACGTTTTTCGTAGTAAGATAAGAGAGGCATCCATACCACAAGAGGAGGACTTGAATGAAGCTGCTCATCCGTTGGGCAATCAGTGCCCTGTCGCTATTCGCCGCCGCCTGGCTCCTGCCTGGTATCCACGTTGATGATGGTCGGGGATGGATGGTGTATGCTGGGATGGCCGTCGTTCTGAGCCTGGTCAATGCGCTCATCCGCCCGCTCCTGAAGCTCATGACCTGTCCGTTGATTCTCCTGACCCTTGGGCTCTTCACGCTGGTCGTCAATGCAATCACGCTGCTCATCTCGTCCGCCGTCGCCAACACTGTCTTCGGCTTCGGCTTCTACATCGAGGGATTCCTGCCGGCATTCTGGGGCGCCATCATTGTCAGCATCGTCAGCGTTGTCCTGAACACGGTTGTCCGGGATGACGACGATCGAGATCGGCAGCGCCGGCACAGCTGAGCCATAAGGGGTGCGCTTGTAAATCGCCCTCCGCGTGCTAACATGCGGGGGAACTTGGAGTGTAGAAAGGAATCACGCTGTGACGAAACCCATAGACATACGTCGAATCACGCTGACCGCATTGATGGCAGCTTTGATCTTTGTTCTGACCACTCTGCCGCGAGTCCCGGTACCGGCCACCGGCGGATACGTACACCTGGGAGATGCAGGGGTGACATTCGCCGCGAGCGCCTTTGGTCCCTGGGTGGCGATGGCGGCCGGCGGGCTGGGAACGGCGATGGCGGACCTGTTAGGATTTCCACAGTGGGCCATCTTCTCGCTCATCGTCCACGGGCTGCAGGGATTGGCGATAGGCCTCATCCTTCGGCGTGGGCTGAACGTTGTTAGCGGCGTGGCTGCCACATTGGCCAGCGTGGCGATTGTTGTCGGAGGGTACTTCATAGCCGGCGTCATCCTTATCGGACAAGGCGCTGCGGCCCTTGAGATCCTGCCCAACACACTGCAGGCCTTGAGCGGCAGCATTGTCGGGATTCCCCTCTATTGGGCGGTACGACGTGCCTATCCCCCATTGGAGCGTTACAGCGATAGAGCCGCCTGACCCTCGCCAGCAGCGGCACTCAGCGGAGGAGGCTAGCACCTCCTCCGCATTTTAGTGGGCCGGGAAGACTGATCCGCCAATGATCAACGTAGAAAACGTAACGTTTGCCTACCCAGCACTACAGCGCGGGTGCGCGCCGCTCCCCGTACTCCGAAATTGCTCCCTCCGCATCGAGGAAGGTATGTCTTTGGCCGTGATGGGGCCCAGCGGCGCCGGCAAGAGCACCCTGAGTTACCTCCTCGCCGGCCTGGCGCCACGCCATACCGGGGGCACGATCAGCGGCACAGTGACCATTGGCGGGCACAGCGTGCTCACCACCCCGCCCGAGATCGGCACCGTTGGGCTGCTGTTCCAGGATGCAGCGACGCAGCTCTTCAACACCTCGGTGGAGGATGAGATCGCGTGGGGCTTGGAGGCACTGGGCCTCAGTGCAGGTGAGATCACCCAACGCGTCGAGGATACGTTGACCCGCTTCGATCTGACCACCACCCGTTTCCGGTCACCGTGGGCGCTCTCCGGGGGGCAGCAAAAGCGGCTCGCCCTGGCAGCGCTTTGGGCCATGCGCCCCCGCGCGCTGATCCTCGATGAGCCTTTGGGCGGCCTTGATCCCCTCGGGAAAGCCGAGGTGATGACGGCTATCGAGGCCCTGCGGCAGGCCGGGACGTCCCTGTTGCTGACGACGCTGCGCCCTCAGACGGCTCGGCGCGCCGGTCACATCGCCCTGCTGGCCGATGGCAGGCTCACCCCGCCCCAGCCTGCCGACCTCGCACTTCAGGACGAAAGTCCACTGATTGCATCGGGCCTGGTTTATCCGTCCGACCTTTGGCCGGATCTGAGTCCGGTCGTCACGCCGGACCGGTCTCTCCCCGCTATCGAGGTACGAGGGCTCCATTTCAGCTACACGGACCGCGAGGAAGTCCTACAGGACATCGATCTGGTCATCCCGTCCGGGCAGTTCGTCGCGCTGGTCGGTCCGAATGGCGCCGGGAAAAGCACCTTTGCACGTCACTTGAACGGGCTTCTGAGAGCCAGGCGCGGCACCGTACGCATACTGGGGCAGCCGGTCGGCAGTCGCCCCACCGGAACCCTGGCCCGCAGCGTCGGATACCTCTTCCAACGCCCGGAACAGCAGTTTTTCGCACCCACGGTCCGCGAGGAGATCGCCTTCGGGCTCACCCAATTGGAGGTGCCGGACAAAGAGGCGCGCCTCGACCAGGTGTTGGCGCGGTTCGGGCTCACCAAACTCGCCGGCGCGCCGCCGGCGATGCTTAGCTATGGCATGCAGCGGACCGTAACGCTGGCCTCGCTGGCAGCACTAGACCCACCGGTTATCGTCCTCGACGAACCAACCGTGGGCTTGGATGGGAGGGGGCTGTCGCAGCTTCTGGCTTGGCTTTCGGATCTCCGTGCAGCGGGCACGACCATCATCCTGATAACACACGAGATGGACTTGGCTCTTCGGGCAGATCGCGCGATTGCCGTGGCGCAAGGGCGCGTCACCACCGATGGTGACCCGGCCGCGGTTCTGGCCGATGACCCTGCGTGGAGTCGCGAGCTATGACCGTGATCTTCGACACGTATATTCCAGGAGCGTCCTTCCTACATCGACTGGACCCGCGCGCCAAGCTCTGGGCCACACTCCTCTCTCTTGTGCTTATCTTCCTACTGCCGAATCTACTATCCCAGGCACTCTTCATCCTTGCTATCCACATCATCCTGCTGGCCGTCGACGTCCCCATCGGGGTACTGGGGCGCCTCTGGCGCCAGATGGCCGTCTTGCTCGTGCTGATCCTGGTAATCCAGCCCTTCTTCTCCCCGTCAGGTCGACTGTTGGTTGCCCTTGGGCCAGTGCAATTAACGTCAGAAGGGATTCTCAGAGCCATCGAGCTGGCGCTCCGCACGGCCGGCATGGTCTTTGCCACCTGCGCATTACTCTACACGACACCCCAACCGTCTCTGGTGCGTGCCTTTGTGAAACTCGGGCTTCCCTATACTTGGGGGCTGACCATCAGTCTGGCCTTGCGGTTTCTGCCGGCGATCCAGGACTTGTTCCACACTGTACGAGACGCTCAAGCCGCGCGGGGGTGGGTCGCGCAGGGCAGTCTCCTCAAAAGGTTCCGGGATTACATCCCCGTTCTGGTCGCCGTCTTGATCAGCACCCTGCGTATGAGCGACCAACTGACGCTGGCCCTCGCCGCACGCGGCCTGGAAAGCACCCACCCACGGAGTTCGTGGCGCGAACTGCAAATGACCAGTGGCGACTGGGCGTTCCTTGCCGGTGTCACTGCCGCCTTCGGACTATTCGTGATAAGAAGCTATTTTAGCCTATAGTCGATCGCTGTGTCCGCCATCGTCAGGGCCACAACGGCACAATCACTCGCAAAGGCACTACCCTGTGCTATACTGATGCGACACTGACTTCTTGAATGGAACCCACTGTAACGCTATGAGCCACAAAACGACCCTGATATACAATCCAACAGCTGGTCCCTGGGACATGACCCGTCCATTGAAGCGCCTGGCGACCTACCTGGGGAAATCGGGGTGGCAAACCGAGTTGGTCAAAACTGAGCAATCGGGAGATGCGACCACCCAGGCACGGGCAGCGGCAGAACAGGGAGCAGATGTCGTCCTCATCGCCGGAGGTGACGGCACCACTAACGAGGCCGTCAATGGGCTCAGCGACACCTCCACAGCGATGGGGATTGTGCCGGTCGGTACCGGCAACATTCTGGCTCACCAACTGCGCATGCCCATCTTGACGCTGGCCGCACCCTTTCAAGTCAAAGACGTCGGCGATGCCATTCTTAACAGCAGAGTCCAACGCGTTGATCTGGGCAAAGTCAATGAGCGCCGTTTTCTGTGCTGGGCCGGTATGGGATTGGATGCTGAGATCACAGCCCAGATGGAACCACGTCCACGGCACTTGAAGCGCCTGAAAACGCTACCCTATATTATCGCAGGGCTCTCGGTCGCGTCCGAATACCGGGGCGTACGCTCTAACATCGTTATTGAGGATCGCACCTTCCGCACCCGGGTCTTAATGGCTGTCGCCAGCAACATTCAGCTCTACGCCGCCTTTTTCAAGATCGCACCTCATGCACGGATGGACGATGGATTGCTGGATATCTTCATTTTCAAAGGGCTCGGGATGGCGTATGCACTAAAATACGTGGTGCAGACCCTGGGCAAACGGCATCTGCAAAACCCGGATGTGATGCACGCACTTGCCAGGCAGATGACGGTGGAATCCTTGCCCACCGTCGCCGTCCATCTAGACGGCGACCCACACGGATCTACGCCGTTCGAAGTCAGCATATGCCCCGGTGAGCTCCGCATGTTGGCACCGCCGAACGCGCCTGGCAGCCTCTTCAGCAAACCACCGGAACGGTTCTGAGCGACACCGCGATCAACTGTGATTGCGCGCGATCAGGCTGGAACCACACCCATGATTGATACACACACACATACACACCACTCGCCGGACGGTGCCGCGCCCATGGCCGAGATGATCGCGGCAGCACGTGATCTGGGGCTGACAGGCGTCACATTTGCCGACCATGCGGAGTGGTATCCTGGGGATCCGGCATGTGGTTTCCTGGATCTCGACGCCTACTTCGCCGAACTTGCCCGAGTCCGCGAGCTCTACGACGGCAAGATGCGCGTCCTCGCCGGCATCGAGCTCGGCAACCCACACGATTTTCCGACCGAGGCTCAAGCCATCTTGGCCTATCCATTTGACCTGGTCATTGGATCGGTGCACTGGCTCGATGGACTCCCAGGCTGGGAACATACGCTTTTCAACAGCGGCCTCGCGGCTGCCTACCAGCTGTATTTCGAGGAGCTCATCAAGATGGTCAATGGTGCAGACTTCGACATTCTGGGCCATCTCGACCTCGTGCGGCGCGACTCCTGGGCGCTCTTCGGCAAGACCCTCACGTTGGACGCCTTCCGCGAGCCAATCCAGGTGGTACTGCGCCACCTGATAGAATCAGGACGCGGGCTGGAGATCAACACCTCGGGTCTGCGCCAGGGACTTCCCGAGCCCGTTCCGGGGTTGGATGTTTTGCGCTGGTATCGTGACCTGGGGGGTGAGGTACTGGTCCTCGGCTCCGATGGCCATTGCCCCGAACATATCGCCTTTGGCTTTGACACAGCGCGCGACATCGCTCTGACAGCCGGATTCCATCGCATCGCCCGGTTTGAAAACCGTACCGTGGTGGATTGGATTGAGCTGTGATTCTTACAGAGGACCAAACATGACCAGCAGTGACCAACCCTTGATGACCATCGTCATCCCGGCGTACAATGAGGCACACCGGCTACCACAGACGCTGACGCGCGTGATGGATTTTGTCGCCTCACGCCCCGAGACATTGGATATCATCGTCGTCAACAACAACAGCCGCGATAATACGCACCAGGTTGCGGCGGCTATCGCCAAGAATGTCGGCTTCTTGCAGGTCCTGGATCAGCCGATCCAGGGCAAGGGCGCGGCCGTCCGCAAGGGCATCTTGAGCGCCGCGGGCCAGTATACGTTCATCTGCGACGCAGACCTCGCAATGCCGATCGAGGAACTCCCCCGCTTCTTCCCTGCTACCTTGGGCGAGGACTACGACATCGCCATCGGCTCCCGAGAAGTCCCGGGCGCCGAGCGCTTCGACGAGCCCGGCTACCGCCACATTATGGGCCGCGTCTTCAACGGAGTTGTGCGCGCCCTGGCCGTGCCGGGGATTCAGGATACACAGTGCGGGTTCAAGGCGTTCAAACGTGAGGCCGGACAGGCCATCTTCCGAACGCAGCAGATTGATGGATTCGCCTTTGACGTGGAAGTACTCGCCATCGCGCGCAGGTGGAACTACAAACTGATAGAGATCGGCATTCCCTGGTACTACGGCCCGGGGGGAAGCGTTCACCCCCTCAGAGACTCCTGGCGTATGCTCAAGGAAGTTGTGCGTGTCCGGCGCTACGTGCGCGCCGGACATTATGATCAACCTGCAGAGCGCTAGGACCTGATCGGGCTGGACTCAGTCCAGGTTCTCAAGCTTCAAGGTCGCCAAGAGCTTATCGATCTGATAGCCCGAGGCCGCTTCAGCTCCCTTGAGTTGCTGGACCAGCTGGTGGATCATCACAAGATAGGACACCAGATCGGCGTCACGCTGGAGTCCGACCTCTATGGTGGATACCCAGGCCAGCCACCACACAAACTCGTCGAAGGCTTCCCGGTTGAACCACACCACGTCCTCAAAGCGATTAACTCGGAGATACGTCCGCACATCACGACAGCTCAGTGCTCGATGAACCACGCTGTAGGCGTCGACCTTGTGGGGCACGTCGGCGATGGCAACCTGAGGAAGCCAATGATGGCAGGTTAGCAGCACCCGAACCGTGTTGACAGCACGCTGGCGCAATCCGGTCTCGACACCAAGATCCTTGAGCGCCTGAGCCAAGGGCCTGCGCAGCAGCCACTCATCGTACCAGTCCAGGCTTACGTCCGCATCACGCTCGCCATCAACCATACCGCCAAGGCTGTAGGTAAACAGCCACCCAAACAGCGTCCCCCAGCGCACACTGTCGCCCTCACCCCAGGGGGCCAACAGATACTCGGCAGCAGCCACGGCCTCTGCAGGGTATGCCTCAACAGAGGCCCCCTCAGCAGCAACCGGGGCCTCAGTGATCTGCGCCAGACGGCCTGGTAAACCCAGGGCCCGCTGCAGCCGCGCAGTCACCTCCGCGGCGAGCGTATCATCGATCTCATCCGCGGCGACTTGCTCCGCCGGAAGGACCGCCCGGACGCCTGCCAGCACATCCAGGAGCTTGTGACGTACTTCCAGCAGCATAGGCGCGCGCGCCGACGCTGGATCCGGAGCGGCGTACGCCATCAGCCACTCAACAGCGGAGCCACTCAACAGCATACGGAAAGGCGTATGCACAGCGCGGTAGTACAGTTCTCGCAGGGCCTCGTCGACGCTGAGGACGCCCCGCCCCTGCAATTGCTCGTTCAGTTGAGCGTAGTGCCGCCACGCGTTGTCCTGGACCTCGCGAATATCGATGAAGACGTGGGTTTTGTAGGCATCGAGCTCAACGTAGAGGCCCTTTTCGGCAAGCTCACTGCAACTGCGGAGATATTCAAGCCCGCCTACAGCATCCCGGAAGATCACGAAGCGATCGTGATCACGGGAGAATCCCAGAGCTTCGGACAGCGTTGTCTGCGCCAGGGTTTTTTCGCCGTCGGAGCCCTTCACCGCGTAGGCCGCCGAGGTACGCACCCAGCCCCGCGTATCGCCATAGCGGTTGTTGTAGAGAACTAATGCACGTTCGTCACCGCTCCGGTTGGTGTAGGCGAAGACGTTCTCATCCACACCGCCATCTTGCGCGAAGAAGTCATAGAGATAGAAGTCATCCACACCGGCAAAGAGGTATCGCTTGTGAATCAAGGGGAACACCTCTCGCTCGTGGCGCGTCACCAGGCGGCTGTCTGGGGTCTCATCCCAGTAGGCCCGACGGTACTCCATCCCATACTTCTCACCGTACCCCTCGATCTGACCATGGCCGAACATCGGCAGGCCAGGCATCGTCACCATAGCCGTGCAGATGCCGAAGTACTTGTCACCTTTTCCGAACTGGTCGACCGACGTGCGCTCATCCGGGTTGTTCATGAAATTCACGTACCGGCGCAAGATCTCGGGGTCAAACTCCAGCGTGTTCTTCATCACCTGCCGGTACTCTGCATTCTTCTCATCGCGCAGCATATTCATGAAGGCGCTGTTGTATACCCGGTGCATACCCAAGCTGCGCACGAAGTAACCTTCCATCATCCAAAACGCTTCCGCCAGGAGCAGGGTGTCGGGGACTTCCTGCGCCACGCGGTTGACGACCTCGCGCCAGAACTCCTCGGGCATCCGCTCGTCAAAGTCGGCCTTGGTCAAGCCGAAGTCCGCACGGGAGGGGATATCGCCCCCGGTACCGGGCTCAGGGAACCACAGACGCTGGTAGTGACGCTTGGTCAGCGTCATCGCCGCATCAAACCGGATAATCGGTGAGCGGCGGGCTACCGCCAGAATGGTCTGGATGATGGCTTCCCGGACCTCAGGGTTCAGGTAATCAAGCTGTGCTGTGTCGTTCCACGGCATCTGGGTGCCATCGTTGCCGTGGTAGATGTATTTGACGTCACCGGTCCAATGATCGCGGCGCTGAAACGCGACAGCAGCATCAGTGCGCTCGTAATAATGATCCTCCAAATAGACGCCGACGCGCGCATCACCACAGAGATCCGGGCCATTGTATGTGTAGGTGGGGAAAGGACTGTAGTCAAGGCTGACAAACCAGTCCGGATGATGAATCACCCAGTCCGAGTCAATGCCCATATGGTTGGGCACCATGTCGCTAGCCATGCGGATGCCCCGTGCCCAAGCCCGTGACTTCAGGTTCTCGAACGCTGCCTCACCTCCCAAATCCTCGGCAACCGTGTACTCCTTAAGTGAGTACGCCGACGCGACAGCTTCTGGGTTCCCCATCATCTGCTTGATGCGCTTGGAAGCCTGACTGCGCTCCCAAAGCCCGATCAACCACAATCCGGTAAAGCCACGACGGGCGAGACGGTCCAACTCCACATCAGGGACCTGATCCAGGTGCCGAATCTCGCGCTGGTGGTCTCGGGAAAGCTGATCCAACCAGACGTAGACGTTCTTGGCCATCACAACGACCCGCGGCATCCAGTCCTTGTCAGCACTGAAGGCATCGGGCTCGACGTCCATCCCCCTATACTCAGTAACCTCGATGGGGCCCGGGCCAAAACCGAAGAAGGCCTTGCCCTCTTCTTCCAGTAGATCCAGGCTGCTCAACAAGCGCTGCAGATACGTTCCCAGGAAGCCGCCCCACAGCCCCTGGATATAGGCCAACTGTTCCTGCCAGGAGTGGGGAGCCGCCTTGGCGGGAGCGCTCAGCAGAGAGAATAGACTCTCGTTCTGAGGACCAAAAGTTGGTTGTTCAGCGAAGAACGTCTCGAGATGCCCCAGCAGGGCAACGTATGCCGTTGTCGTCGCCAGGGTCTCATCGTCAACGAGCTCCAAGAAGGGCATGACAGCTGGATTCTCATTGGTCAGCCAGAGCAGGAGCAATTCCTCCAAGACCACAGGCCGGCGCCGCTCGTCTCCGGTCTGACCATAGAGGTATCGCTCGGGAGTCTCCAGTCCCTTGTAGACCGACGTGGGAGGGAAATCCTCGACAAAGGCGAGTAAGGCCTCATCAACGACCGATCTTCCTAACTGTTCCTCCACATACGTCAGGGCATCCTCCATCACACGGGGATTGCGGGTTCTTTGATACTCCGCGATGATAAAGTGGAAGATCTCATCCACCAACCCCATCGCGTTGAGCTCCCCGGCACTGACCGATTGCTCTGGATGAGCCACAACATCCCGTTTCACGTTGATCCGCTGCGCCAAGAGCCGCGCAGCCCTGAAGTTGGCAAAGATCACATTCCCACTCAGCGAGAAGAAAGTGTCATCCAACTCATAGCGCGTGCGGCTCTGACGGGAAACGTGGAACTCCCGGACTACACCATGAAACTTGCGGCTCGGGGAACGTGGATTGAGCATCTTGGTGCCTTTCGGAATCAATAGCGCGGAAGTGCCATGATGACGACACCGAGGATCATGCTCAGCAGGAGCAACACAGTCAACACTGTAAATACAACACGGGTTGTATTATTTTTGCGCTTCTTCATTCGTCCCTCCTTTTTTCAAGATCGGCGGCCGACCCGACTGTTGGACAATCGCCCTGGGGTCTGTCTCACGCGGCCGCGGAGGCATC
>CAZEXX010000023.1:0-24721 GCA_964516885.1 uncultured Anaerolineales bacterium
CCGCGGTCACGTCCCAGAGCGAGGACCACCAGGACGACGATGATGACGACAACCGCCAGCACAGCGCCAATGATGAGCCAGGGGGGATTCGACGTCCCAGATCGGGAAAACGACGACTGCAACCCGCCGCGTGAACCCGTCCCGGATCTCGTACCCAACCATCTGCCACCCGTAGATTTTCGGGAGCTCTTCCCAGTCTTGTTGCGACCGGAAGACTTGCGGTAGGTCTTGCCGGACTTGCCACCACCGGCGGACCTGCTGCGCGACGTGTCCGATCGACGTCTGCCGGCCGGTTCACTAGGGGACTTCCCCGGCTTGCTGCTCGACGTGGACTTGCTCGTGGACTTGCCGCTTTTTGGTTTCGCCATGTCTCCTCCCAAATTTTGCTTGCCGGTGATTGTAGTCGATTTCAGCGCGAAAGCCAGGTGACAGAACTGTCTCCACAGAAACTGCGGCTGGAGCTGCAAGCACGCACTCGCCGCGTCCGGGTGTCAGGGAACGAGTGCCGGCACTCCGCTCAACACACGTTACTTCACGGACCTACGGTATCGGCAAAGCTGGATTCGCGGGGCAGCCCGACCAGGAGCGCCAGCGGCCCCACCCCCAACAGCCACATCGTCACGTGCAAACCCGCTCTCTCCGCGACAAGCCCCAAGCCCAAGGGGACCAAAGAGCCCAAGAGACCGAACACGTTGCTCACTGCCATGGCAACGCCGCTCTGACCCGGTAACGATGCATAGAGCTAGGCCTTCAGAATCGAATACCAGCCGGCGTTGAAGACGCCCAGGAGTGCCAACAGCAGCAGCTTACCCGCAAAAACCGACATCAACAGAAAACCACAGAACAGCAGCAGTTCGGCGGCTGCGCTGATACGAAGATACCGCAGCCCCGACGCACGTGTAAGCAGACGCAGGATAAGGAAGTCCCCCAGCAGCCCCACGCCGGTCCAGACAGCCACCGCGGTCGATGCCTGAGAGAGAGTCACTTGAGCGACATCCACAAGGTACAGAGCGAGGTATCCAAGGAGGGCATCGAGCATCAAATTGGGAAACTGCAGCAGTAGCAACCAACGCAAGACATCGTGCCGGCGCAGCGCCCGCAGCGCATCCCACAGCCCATCCAAGAAAGCAATTGTCGGGGATCCTGCGGCCTCATCAAGGTTCCCGACTGCGGGTTGGGGACTGCCAAATGGAAAACGCCGTGCAAGCACGAGCACAAATGAGGTTACGAAGGCTGTGCCAATGAAGATCGTGCGCTAGCCGAAGGCCAGCCCCAGACACCCAGCCAAGACGACGGGGCCAAGAACAACCCCCAGAGAACCGGCAAAAATCCACCGCGCCATATTGCGCTCACGGTGTTGGGGCGCCACGTCCATCCGTGTGGCCTGTGAGAGGCTGACGAAGGCGCCGGAGGCGGGACTGAAGAGCACAAAGCTCAACAGTAACCAGACGTAAGTCCGGCTGAAACCTGTAAGCAGCAGTGAGAGCGCGAAGATCACCCCCCCCACCCAGAACTAGCACCCTCCGCTTCCAGACATCGCCCAGGATGCCGAGAACCGGTTCGGTCAGTCCGGAGATGATCCCGGGCAGCCCCAGCAACACCCCGATCTGCACATAGGTCAGACCAAGATCCGCACGGATGAGCGGCCAGGCCGCTTCGCGACCCCAAAGATAAACTCATCCAGGAACTCGATGAGCAGTAGAAGCTCAGTAGTCGGTCTCAACCCACTCGAACTCGTAGTCGCCGATGCGGACGGTGTGGCCTTCCTGCACGCCGGCTGTGCGCAGGGCCTTGAGCACGCCCTGACGATCCAGATAACCGTGCAAACGCAGCAGCGCCTCGTGGTACTCTGTACGTGTGCGCTGCACCGCACGTTCGATCTTGCCGCAACGAACGCGCCAGATATCCTCGGCCTCGCGCTCTATCGTGAAAGTATCATCCTCGAAAGTGGGACGCACTACGATCGGCGTGGGTCGCTCCAACTCCGGCTCCGGTGCCTCCTGCACGAGCTGGTAGGCTCTCCCTATCAGCCCGCGCACGTTTTCGCGCGTCAAGGCCGACATGGCGAAGATCCCATCATACCCCAACTCGGCAAACGCCACCTCGAAATCGGGCAACATCTCACGAACGCCCGGGATATCGAGTTTGTTGATGACGACAAGCTGTGGCTTTTTCATCAAGCCATGTCCGAACTCGGCAAGCTCAGCGTTGATGGTCACGAAGTCCTCAATCGGATCGAGCGCGTCGCCATCCACAACATGGATCAGCACACGTGTCCGCTCAATATGGCGCAGGAACTCGTGTCCGAGCCCCTTGCCCTGGCTGGCACCTTCGATCAGCCCGGGAAGATCCGCCATCACAAACGTGTCGTTAACGCCTAACGCGACCACACCCAAGTTCGGCTGCAGAGTCGTGAAGGGATAGGGTGCGATCTCCGGAGTCGCTGCAGTCGTGACTGAAAGCAACGTGGACTTGCCAGCGTTGGGCTTGCCGACCAATCCCACGTCTGCCAACAGCTTGAGCTCCAGCCGCAGGTTGCGCACCTCACCCAGATCCCCATTCTCGGCAATGCGCGGAGCTTGGTTCGTAGACGTCGCGTATCGAGCATTGCCACGCCCGCCGCGTCCGCCGCGCGCGACAACCATTTGCTGATCCGGCTCAACGAGATCGGCCACGACACCACCGGTCGCCACGTCCACTATCAACGTGCCGGGAGGCACAGGGATCAGCAGATCCTCCCCACCGCGGCCGTGCATCGTCTTGATGAGTCCGGGCCGTCCGTCCTCCGCCTCAAACTCCTTCTTGTGCGCGAAGTGGTACAGCGTGTTGAGATGTTCGTTCACGAAGAGAATCACATCCCCGCCATCTCCACCGTCCCCGCCGGAAGGTCCGCCGAAGGGTATGAATTTCTCGCGACGGAAGGCCACGGCACCCTTCCCGCCGCGCCCAGCCGTCACACGAAACGCTACTCGATCATAGAACATAGTTATCTCATCCTAAACGAACAGACCGCAAAGTCAATAGACAGGGCCCGGTGACCGGGAAAACCACGCCTACCAACCAGACTTCACAAGACAACGCCTGCCCGCCGATGGTATTCCCACCGGCGGGCAGGTCAACGTACACGAGTGACTTAGGACCGCTAGACCGTTACCGGCTACCCAGCACATTGTGCAGAGTTTCACACGCCGGGCAGCCACCACCAGGTCGGATGATCGCATACCCATCTTGCGGATCGTAGCCATACCGTACAAAGTCGATGTTCCACACGATGATGCTGCGTACCATGCCGGTGCTGATGCTCAGCTGCACAGCCTCAGCCAACCACGCAGCCTGCTCGGAATTGTCGATGCCACGCGCCCACGCAAACTGATCTGAGAAGGTAGGTACACCGTCCTGAGAGGCGTATCCCATTTCCGTGTAGAAGATCTGCCGCGTGCCCCGGAAGATGTTGTAGTAGAGCTGCGTCTGGGGCAGGAAGAACCAGGAATGATGTGTGTCGCCCGGGTTGGCCGGATGGCCGATTGCAGCTGAGGGTGACGTCGCGCCCGCATTGTGATGCGCGCCGATGTAGTCCATGCAGCTAGCCGCGCCGGCGTTGTACAACCCCTCCATCCACGGCTGATCGTCACACCCATTGGGGCCGCAGCCGCCGAACCAGCCGGTCGGAGCCGGCGCCGCACTGATCACCGCGGTTCCGCCATTGGCCGACTTGATGGCACTGTACGACTTGCATAGCAGGCTCGTGTAGGAAGCCGGGCTGATCAATCCCACCTGCCACTCCCGATCGATATTGGGCTCGTTCCAGACCTCAATCGCATCGGCACCTGCCGCAGCAAGTTGGCCTGTCCAAGCCGCAAACTTGTCCTCGTAGCCGGCCTCCGTAACCATGCCGGCGCCGCCGATCGCACTCAGCTGGATCTTGAATCCATTGTTATGCGCCACAGCCACCATACCGGCAGCATCCTGCCCGTAGAAGATCTGGGTCTTGATCCAGGTCATGCCGGCATACTTCATCTTATCCACATAGGGCAACCCGAGATCGCGGATGTGGCCACCAAGCTCGAACGAGCCGGTCGCGACTGGTGCCGAGACTGTCGGCGCAGAAGGCAGCGCGACAGCAGCCGGCTCGCCTACCCGGATCTGGACATAGGCCCCGCCGCCGTCGACATTCTTGCCGCCGACCCGAAGCACCCAAGTGCTCTTATAGGTACCATCCTCATCCGGAGCCACCATCTCAACGCTGATGTCCACCGTCTCGCCGCTGGCGACCGCACCGACCGCGACCTCCGTGACATCGCCCAACTGCGTGTCACCACCGAAGACAAAGACCGTCTCATCGGTCCAGTCGGCAGCCCCGGAATTCTTCATCCGCCAGGTCTTCGTAAACGACTCACCTTTTTCAAACTGTGTGTTATCCGGCACGCTGACGTCTGCGACGAAGGCAGCCTTCAGTGTCTCGTCGGCTTCGCCTCCCTCAGCTTCGGCATCATCACCGGCACTCTCCTCATCCGGTGTCTCTTCCGGTTCGCCATCCTCACCAACAGCAAGCGTGTCGGTCACTACCGGAGCGGGAACCGCAACCAAGACCTCAAAGACACCCTTGTCCACGCCGGCCACCGTGGCCGCAATGCGATACGTGCCGGTTACAGTCGGCGCAGTCCAGGCATACTCAGGCTGTGTGAACTGGGCGCTGGCCTGCATCAACTGCCCTGCCGGATCAGTGACGGACCACACTACGTCCGGCATCGTCCCCGCTGTGCCCGCACCCGAGGCCTTGAAATCCACCACAGACGAGAGCACTCCAGCCATATTCCCTTCATCAAAGAGATCACGTAGCACAACGCCGCCCAGCTTGTAGCGCGAAACCAAATCCATACGCGAGCGCAGCCACTGCGGGGTGCCCAGCCAGTAGGTCTCCTCACCAAAAACGATGCTGGTCGCCTGCGTCGCAGGATCCTCCAGCACCCCCACCTGCCCCAATGTGAGACTCAGCAACGTGCCTGGCATCACACTCTCTGTCACCGTCTGCATCACACTGACCTGGCCAAGCGAGGCCAGCACTGTGTCCATTGCCACCGTCGCCTGACCGTCAGTGCTCAACGTGGAGTAGACCGGCATCAGCTTGTGGCGGGCAACCTGCGTCGCAGCCCACTGAACCAATTGCTCGGCCTCACCGCCGGGTTCATAAGCAGACGGAGTCAACGGCATCACAACACGTAGTTGATCAACCGCGCGTCCCAAGGCAGCCCAATCATAGCCACCGGTGTTCCACGTACCATCGGCGCCCAACTGAGGTGTGTCAGCCACTATCGCTACCCAGAGGCCTTGCTCATGGAAGGCCTCGCCCAGCTCACCCACGAACTGCGAGAACAGATCGCGATCCTGTAGCTGGATCGAGCGGTAGTCCACAACCAGCCCCGGATACCCGCCCGCCTGCGCCAACGACAGCAGATTGCCCACGTGCGCGGTGCGGTCAGACTCCATCGTCAGCATATCGCTGACCAGGGACCAGTTCTCCGGGCGATCAAGTACCCAGTTGCGGACAGTCGGCACCAGAGCGACGGTGCCCCCTGCCGTTGCTGCCGGGAGTTGATCCGAATAGCCCGTGATTCCCCCCATCGTGCCGATGAGAATCCCAGATACGTCCGCCTCATCGACGCCGGACGCTGCAACATCCTCCGTCCAGCTCTCAACCTCGGCCACAACATTCGGAGTGGTCGACTCGCTCTGCACAACCAGTACGGATGCCGGAAGCTGATCCAGATCGGAGACTAACACCTCAGCCGTCCGGTCCAGCTTCGTCGGCAGCCACATCCAGGTCTCAGAGTCAGCGTCCCACGCATAGAGATCGAGCGTCTCCCAGGGTTCGGCCTCGTTCGGGATCAGGACTTGCAGCTGCCCGGCAACCGGATCGTTGGTCTTCAGATCAATCGTGTAGTAGGGACTCTTCATCGTCAGAGATGCCGGCAGCGCCTCAATCGCGGACACAAGATCATCCGGCGCCACCCCGTTCAACAAGTCAGCTCGCGGTACCGACCCGAGCTTGACGCGGAGTCTGCCCTCGGCATCAGCAGGTCGGGAGACCCGCAAACCGTCCGGATGCTCAGTGGTCGTCGTCTCATCGTCAAGTACAGTGTACCCACCGCTGCTGCCGATTCTCTGAGCTAGCGAAAATGGGGGTAGGAAGAGGAGAGCAATCACCAATGCCGCAGCCGCGGCGGCGACAATCCAGCCACGTCCGGCCAGAAGGGAAACAACACCTGCGAGAGCAGGATGATGGGCAGAACTCGATGCGGGTTGCGCCGACTCAAGATCAGCGATGCTGACTACACGGGGTGATGGGGCAGCCACAGAGATCTCAGCCATGTCATCCACAGTCACACTGCCTGGAATCACCGGCTCAGAGACCGTCTCCGTCGCAGCGACCTCAGCCAAGGACACGTCTGCTGTCACCGCTGCCGCTTCGGCACTCGGGTCAGACACTACTTGCGTCGCGACTTCCGACTCGCCTGTCACACTCTCGCCCTGCGCGGCCTCCGTGGAGGTCACCTCGGGAGCAGTTGTTGCTTCATCCGGCTCGACCATCAGGGGCTCGGCCGGCATAGCTTCAGATTCGGATTGCGAATCCACGACGTCGTTCGGTTGGTATTCGTCGCTCATTGACACCTCCGGTGATATCTCTCAGGATCCACCCATACGGTTGGCTGCTAAATGCATTTGATGGCCTGCGTCCCAGAGAGAGCCCGTCAACAGGGCAACTCGCCCACTCGGAAAACAGTGGGATGGTCAGTCGATTAGGGAACCACAAGCACGACCGTGAAGCATTCTATCATAGGGCAAGAGGTTGACAAGCGAGAGGGATCTGCGGTGCAGGGCTATCGCACTCACCCGAAGCTTCGAACTTATCTGTCATCCCGATCACCGTCAACGCCCGGGACCGCGCGGTTCAGGCTGCAAAGACCCGCAACTAGTGTCATCCTGAGTGACCGATGGCAACGGGTCCGCCGTCAAAACGCAGAGAAACAACACGATCCGAGCAGCAATGCCAGGAGCGCTATCGTGATTGCGTAACTCAGGCGGCCCAGACTGATTCAATGTAGTTTCTTGGTAGCGGCTTGGGGAGGTTCCCTCAATCCTTCAGCAAGAGAGCGAAGGATCTTGCCCTGGGATGCACAGACAGGTCTCTGTCAGCGTATCATTAGTAACGGGTCAGGCGCGCTACTGCTGGACATATCACGACAGTGAGGGATCTGAGGCCACAATAGCGCATTCTTGGGGCGCCGCCCTTGGGGTGCAAGATCCCTCGCTTCACCCCTTGGTAGAGCTGGTGGCTGGGTTGATGCACTTGGGACGGCGGGTGATGTGTCATCTCACTCCAAACGCGTTGGTCCTAATCTAGGGTGGGCTGATTCGCAGGATGGCATCCTCAGCAAAAATCGGGCCGAGCGCAAGCCCCAAGCGCCGGTAGAGCGCCGGGGGCACACTGATGTCGGCCAGATAGAGCTCCCCCACAAAGGGCTGTGCGGCGGGCGCCTTCAGCCCAACCTTGGGCAGCGCCAGCGTCATCGTGGCGGATGCCCGGACGGCAGGAGTGTACACCTCTCCTGTCGTCACATCGAGGCCCGACGGCGTGTCCAGCGAGAGGATAGGCGCATCCTCAGCATTTGCCCACCTGATCATGTCGGCCGTGGTTCCACGCGGCGCGCCACTCAAACTGTAGCCAATCAAGCCGTCCACCACGAGATCGCAGCACAGGTCCTGATCTAGATCCGCAGTGTGGATCACTCTGACGCCCACCTTGTGCAGGATCTCAAGCTGATGCGCCGGGACGCCGCTGTGGGCTTCAGGCGCCCTTGTCAAGCCCACCGTCACCACGCTCCCCCAGTTGGCCAGATGGCGTGCACATACCATAGCCCCACCACCGTTACCGCCGCGACCGGCCAACACCACAACGTGCCGTCCAACGGAGGTCCCCCCCAGAAAGCGTTCGCGCGCCAGACCGGCGAGATGGCGCCCGGCATTCTCCATCATCTGAAGCAACTGGATGCCATAGACATTAATCATCAGATGGTCCACATGCTCCATTTGCTCACGAGTCAGATAGGGAAGACTACTGGAAGCAACTGCCGGATACCGGGGAACTCGCATCGCAGCCATAGGATCACTCGGGCAGCGACAGGTCGCCGGCACGCCACAGACGCCCCGAGGCTAGATGCATGAATAGCACCGGCGTGGCGGCCCCGGGAAGTTGTGCCGACAGCACTGCGTTCCGCGCTTGGTTTAGCGCGCGGTCAACTAATCCGTGTTCCACCAGGCCGCGATAGAAGCTTCGGGTGATCTCCTGAGCAGTATGCATCGGAAGCTGCCCCCGCATCGCAACAACCGCCGGAATACCGATGCGCACGAGCTGTGGGCCCAAACTCGCCAGCACCTCACCTGTGGATGCCCCCGCGCTCTGACAGACCGAGAGGAAGACCAACTGAGGTTGGACGCCCTGCCGAGCCAGCATGCCCGAAAAGAGATTATCGCCAATCGCGCGTGTGTTGCCCTGATCATTCTCCATCAGCAGATCCACACGCTGGTAGCGGGCATTCAGACGGCCGTGCCCCACAAAGTGCAGCCAATCATATCCCTCCAACATGGTTCGGCTGAGGCGCTCGAGGGTGATGGGCCGTCTGAGGAAGGTGAGCTGGATCTTGGTCGGATCGATCGCGGCAAATGACCGCGCCAGGAGATAGCGTTCCAGATCGGAATTGAGCGGCGGCAGATTGTACCGTGCCGTGATATCACTCGGATTAGCGATAACCGCAAGCACCCGGATGGGCCGGTCGATGATAGCCACGCCCCAGGGCTTGTCAATGGGCAGGTAGCGCGAAAACGGCGTCCGCTCCGATGCAGACAGCATCACGCCATCCTCGTGAAGCAGTTCCCACGGCAGCTGGTGCAACTCCGCAGCGTCATCGTCGATGCGCAGGCGCACGCGTCGGGGGACGCCGCGCTGCTCCGCCTGCCCCCGGGCGATGTGCCAGCCTTTGCGAACAGCTCGGTCGCGCAAGAGGGCATTGAACAAATACTGGCCATCCTGTGCCGCGTCACTATCCGATACCCACGACAGGATCGCCTTCGATAGGTGACCACCGCTGAAAACCTGGCCACCATCCAGGGTCAGTTCCACATCGTAATCTCTGCGGCCTCGCCGCACCCGTATCTCTATGTCGACACAGGGCTGCAATTCGTCGAGACCCCGGGCAACCCGTCGCGCTGCGCCCTGTGCAGGTATCACAAAGCTGGCCGCTGCACTCCTTGCATCGACCTTGCTCACCTGCAAACTGAGCAACTCCTCGCGCCTGTGCGGCTCACCATTGTGATCCCGGTAGGAGATCTGTACGTTCAGCGGAACGCTGTCACCATACTCGAGGGGCTTGACCGTCAACTCCTGCTCAAGGGTCTCACCTGCCGGTACGGCGGGCAGAACACGGGTCTCAGTGATCTGCCCGTCAAACTGATCGCCGGCCACTCGAATCACGACGTCCCTGGCCACACCGTATCCTTCATTTTGAACTTTCATTCTTAGACGAGACCACGTGTTGGCGACCAGGCCATCGTGCTGAATCTCCAAGGTAACCAAAGGCAGTCCCAGGCATTCAGCATAGCGGCGCCGGGCCGAACTTGCGCGGTCGGCCATGCCCACCAAGGTGAACAACTGCGCTGCCGCGCTCCACGCTTCAGACTGCCCGTCTATCAAGGCCTCGCGGTCGCCGATCGATTCAGCGTGGCGCACCCAAGCCTTAGCCGCACGCGTGAGGTCGCCCTCAGCCTGCCATACGCGAGCCGCCTTCGACCACCGTCCCGCTGCCTCGTGGGCAAATGCAGGCACCGGATAGGTCAATGCCGTTACCCGCCCTGAGCAATCCACAGTCACAACATAGGGTCCGTTGTGGTCGCCCGGCGCCAAGGCGGGGGCGGTCTTGGTTTTCCGGGCCATAGTAACCTGCCATAGCAGACTACCCGTGCGACGATCAACACCATAGAGATGCCGATCGTTGCCGGCTATGCACAGGAGATCACCATCGAGTGTCGGCGATGCTGTAACATAAGCTCCGGTACGGTAGACCCACTGACGCGAACCATCCAGCAGGCTCAGTGCGTAGACGCCGTCGCGCGCACCAACAAAGACGCGCCGTCCATCGGATACCGGGCTGGTGAGACGCTTGCCGCGCGGGCCGACTTGTGTCTCCCAGACCAAACGTCCGGCATCGCGCGTCAAAGCCAATACTGACCCCGAACTGAGAACAGCAACCACATAGGGGCCTGCGACCAACGGAGTCTGATCCAGCTGCACGCCCGATAGAACGCCATCAATGTCGAAACGCCAACGCACATCACCGGCGCGATTGATCGCCAACAGCGATGGGGCCCGACACGGAACATAGACCTGGTCTGTGTCACACGCCGGAGGCACCGGAGCCACCTGCACAGGCGACGCGACATCAGCGATGATCTCTCCTGTTTCGCGGTGCAGGAGAACGACACGGCGTGAGTCACCGGTGACTGCTACCAGATCGCTGGACAGCGCCGCAGCCGAGATCTGAGTTACCTCCAGGTCTGCCTCCCACAGGACGCGTCCACTATGCGTCACAGCGACGACTGAACTCCCTCCGGACGTAGGACCCAGGCTAAGCAAACTTGCCAGTGCGCACGTCCCCGAGTCACCTGAGAGGCCCCCGACCACGGCATTCTCAAAGCGATGCTCCCAGGAGGGCTGGCCGGTTGAGATATCCAAGGCGCGCAGAACGCCCCCTTGTGATTCCCGTCCGGAGGTCTGGTACGCAATCAGACAGGTCGTTCCCAATACCACGGGTGCGGCCATTGGTTGCCCGGGCAGTAGGACGGACCAAGCCGGCTGTGGCTCAGCCACACTTGCCGCCGGACCATAGGGTTGCGGTTCGGAATCCGGCACGCGCACTGACTCAGGCATAGGCGCCAGATCGATGTCCTCCCGGGCTCCACGGATATAGGACACAAGATCGGGTATCCGGCGGCGGTGTGCCATATGGCCCACAAACTCACGTGCCAGCATCGACAAGGAAGGGCCGGCTAACGACTCTGCGTCGACCCCAAGATCGAAACACAGCGTGCGCAGCTCATTGAGGCTGAACCTCTGCACGAGGAGCCGACGAAGGTACACTAGATATGCCTGATCTGTAAGTCCAGCTGTGGATGCCATCGCAGGGCTTTCTTCTAGTAGGAATCAGCTTTTCCCAAGTATACGTCCTACATACAATTCTACAAGCGGATCAGGCTTTCGTAACAGGTTCATCAGGTCGTCAACCGACGCCGTCGCCAAGCACATAGTGGTATCAGCGACACCGTAGTGGACTTCCAGTTCACGGAGGGTTCCAGGATTGTGCCGCCCGGGAAGAGAACATACTTGCGGAACCCATCCGGCACATCACACGGAGCCTCGGGCGTTCAGTCAAAATCCGTCGCCCACTCGGGGTGGCGAGCGTGCTCAAAGAGACGCACGATGATGGGCAGCGTCACACGGCCCAGCGAAAGCTCGGGGATCGCGTCTTTGGCGAAGAACTCGGCGCCACCGGTCTCGATCGACGTCGCCGGCCGGCCGCCGACGAGATCACAGAGGAAGAACAGCTTGTAGATCCCGTAGGGCATTGGCGGGCTGTGCCCGTGTAGCCGCCGATCATAGACGGCCAGCAACTTGGACGCCTTCACACGGAAGCCGGACTCCTCCCATACTTCACGCTCGACGGCCTCGCTGGGAAGGTCGTTGACATCGGCCCATCCGCCGGGAAGCGTCCAGCGGCCGCCATCCATCAACTCCCGCACCAGCAAGATTCGGTCCTCCTGGAAGACCACGCCTCGAACATCCACTTTGGGCGTTTCATAGCCGAGTGCCCCCTCAAACAGCTCACGGATCATGTGGAAGTCAGTGCCAGTCTGTGCTGCAGCGATCTCGGCGGCGATTTCCTGTATCTGCTTGTACCGCTCCAGGTCAAAGGGACTCTCGGCATACGTGAGACCAGACTGCGCAATACTGCGGAGTGCCTTCACCCAAGTCAGCCAACCTTCGCTTGAAGCCGCTTCCGAGAGATTGCTCTTCATGGTATCCCTTCCATACACAACATTGGTCACCTACTGGACCCCAAACAGAATGCACGTCAGTCATAGCGACCATCTGCCGTTCCATGCTCTCTCTCCGGTCTGGGCACCCGGTCAATACACATCACTGTGAACCTATGACGTTTCGTGTGGTATAGTATATATACATCTAGTATTCTAGATGAGCAACTGTACATGAGACAGTCTTCGAACTTGCCCGATTGCAGCGCTTCGAGGATACATAGCCTGAAGCGAGAGCTCTCCCCCACGCTCTCCTGTCATCCGCTCTGGCACACGAGAGACGAAGTTGCCAGTTCTGAGGTAGCAGTTCACTTGGCAGAGATAGAGACACACATTGACGCCGGCCGGCCACAACCGGTGGCGCCCTACATCTTTGCCGCGTCACCGAACTTGATCGACCCATAGACTAGGAGGTAGTATGGCAATTCGAAATGAACCATACGATGGCACCCCGATGTCGCAAGCCACAGACGAGACCGGCCATTCGGTACGTCAAACCGGAAGAACCATCGGTTTGGCATTGCTTGGAGCTGCCTTCTTGATACCGGCAGTCTGCTTCTACCTGAGCAAGTATTTCGCTGACCAAGGTCGAGCTACCTTCAGACGCCACCGTCCGTCTCAGCGAGATGACTCACGTTTCACAGGCAGCCACCGCGCACCGGAACGCATTCACATCCCAATCAGGGAGGAGGCTCTGGAAATCGACGAGGGGATCGACGTGCCGGCGCCGACAGCAGAAGCCGGCCCACCTGAGCAAACGGAGGCACCGGCGGCACCATTCGTGGGTAGCACCGAACGTGACAAATTCCACATACCGGCGTGTCGCTGGGCACGTCAGATCCAGGCGGACCACCGCATCTCATTTGAGACACGCGCAGCAGCGCTCGAAAAAGGGTATGCGCCCTGTGGGAGCTGCAAACCCTAGCCGGTAACCGAGGATGCAATTGAGGCCGGTCTCACGGCGAGATCGGCCTCAATTCTTGGCCAATGTGGTCTCCAAACGGACGTCTGGATCAACTTAGGATCGCGAGCCGTTCACACCCGGGGATCGGCAGAGCCATCAGAGGGCAAAGGGAGTTGGATATAGAACGTGCTCCCTCTGTTCAGGGTACTGTCCACCCACACACGACCGCCGTGGCGCTCGACAATCGACTTGACCAGTGCCAGTCCTAGGCCTGTGCCCTGGATATTGCCCGTCTCACGTCGCTTGATACGGTAGAATTTCTCAAACAAGCGCTCCTGGTCGGCGGGTGAGATGCCAATACCATTGTCAGTGACACGGATCGTGGCAGTGTCCTCAGTGATCTCCAGACCTACTTCCACCTCACCGCCCGACGGGGTGTACTTCACGGCATTATCGACCAGATTGCTCACTGCCTGTCGCAGAAGTGCGCGGTCTCCGACGACCGTTGGCGAGCCTTCAGAGGGCTCCAGTCTCAGCTCCACGCCGATGGCATTCGCTCGCGTGCGGATGGCCTCGACGGCCTCCACCATAATGAGGCCCAACCGGCACGGCTCTCTGCGAATGCCGACACCGGCTTCGACGCGGCGTAGATCCAGAAGATCGCCCACGAGGCCATTCATCTGCTCAATGCCTTCAAGAATCCGCTGCACATAGTCGCGCTGCCGATCGTTCAGTTCACCGACCATGGAGAGCATGGTCGTGTAGCCACGCATAAACGTCAGCGGTGCGCGCAGATCGTGAGATACCGTCGCTACGAAATCAGACTTGAGGGCATCAAGTTCCTTGAAGTGCGTGACATCGCGCATGACAACTACGACACCCAAAGTGACACCTTCGCCGCTCGTCACAGGTGCGACACTGGCCGAGAAAGTCCGACCATCCTCAAGCGGCACCTCGATGGACGGCAGGGGTTCGGTCTCGGCTGAGCCCTCGACCGCAGATTGGAGACTCCTCGGCAAGGCCATCTGATAGCGCCGCTTACGTCGCTGTGTCAGCGTCTGCGCCACCAGCGTCTCAGTCAGCTCCTTGGGAAGTTCGATATCGGCGATCTGCTTGCCCGTCACTGAGCGGTCCACACTCAAGAGGCGCTCCGCGGCTGGGTTCGCCATCTGCAAACGTCCATCCGCATCAACGACGAGAATCGCATCGCGCGTGCTGGAGAGGATCGTGTGCAGGCGCCGTCGCCCACCTTCCGCGGTTTGGAACAGCCGCGCATTTTCGATCAGCACTGCCGCCTGGCTGGCCAGTGTGGACAGGAAGTTGATCCGAGCCTCATCAAACCCGTCCACGCGCTCAACACCGACCCACAGCACGGCCGCAGTTCTCTCCTGATAGCGGACCGGGAAAGCCGCCACGCTGGAGAAGGCCTCGCCGACACTGATCTTCTGCTGAGCGCGTTTCACGTTCTGGATGATCAGAGGATCGTCGCGTCGCAAGAGCGCCAACATCAATGCACGATCAAGCTCGCCGAAATCTCCTTGCGCATCGCCTACGGAGTAGACCTTGAGCTGCTTGCCCCTGTTCCGTAGATGGATGAAGTGAGCCACTGCACCAGTGGCCTCTGTAAGGGCACCCACAAGGATGGGAACGATGCCACGCTCAAGATCCAGGGTAGCGGAGACCTTCTGAGCAGTATCAAGTAGCAGAGAGAGATCATTGAGTCGCTCCTGTAGTCGCACCCGCATCTGCTCGAGGGTCTCACCCAACTGCGCGACTTCATCATCGCCCGCGATCTCGATCTCACCTTGAAGGTTTCCCTGTGCTATACGATTGGCAGCTTGAGCCAGCGAGTTCAGTGGGCGCGTGATGCGTGACGCCAGGATAGGGATCGCGCCGCTCATTAGAAGCCCGAAGACCAGCTGCACCATGAGGAGCGCCCCCGCCGTCTTTGATGCTGTCTCCAATACAGTGACATAGGGAAGCTCCAGCACCACGCGCAGGGGAATAGCATCCAGATAGCGAACGTAGGCCAGGATATGCTCCCCGTCCGGCGTCAGCGTCTCGAACAACGAGCCCTGCTCTCCGCCCTCCGGCGTCGTACCCTCGCTGGCGCTATCATCGATCACGCGCACGGTCCAGATCTTGCTTGAGTCCGAGTGCGCCACCACCCAATCGTATTCATCGACCACGAACCCAGTGTAGTCGTAGACGATTCCGCCATCTTCAGCTCTGTGACTCTTCTGCAGGGCAAGCAGTGCGGCCCGAATCTCAGGGTGAACATCAAATAGTGCCCGGCCGATCAGGTAGTAGCCGGTAGAGCGCCCGCTACCGCTGGGATCAACACACCCTATCACGCTGTAGCCATTTGCCTTCAGCTCCGTGCTGAGGGGCAGCTCCATCACCCGGGTCTCCTCAATCCCAACGCCAAGCATCTTGAGTGTCCCCAACGCGGTGAGCTCCTCAGCCGTTAGGGATGCATCTGCTGGGGCGATCGGGGTAGAAGCGATCACCGAGAACTCGCCCCCGTGCTCCTGGACCAGAAACAGCTGCTGGAAAAACGGAACCACACGCAGCGCGATGTTCAGTGTCTCGGTCTGCTTCTTGCCGTCGGGCGACAGCAGTTGTGGCTCCCTGGAGAATGCATCCACCAGCGTCCGGCCAGTGGTGTAGAATTGCTGGATGTTTTTGGTCGCGGTCTCCGCACTGCGCTTCATCTCTAGGAGCGATTGCTCCCGAGCCAGAGTCACACTGCGGTTGGTCACCGCCAGCACTGAGAACAAGACGCTCACCAGCACCAGCGGAACCGTCAATACGACAAACTGCACGCTTATCGACCGGCTATAGAAGGAGGACTGATCTCCCTCCTGAGGCAGCCGCCACTTCGGATTGAGTGCGACCAGCTGTAGGATCACGCCAAGTCCGCCGCCGACCAGCAACCAAAGCGGGAGTTCATTCCGCCACAGGACGACAACGAAGTCGAGGATATGCAGCCCCCCCTCGACACGGCTTGCCGCCAGCCGACTGAGTGACAGGAGAAGCACGGTCACCAGTGAGGCGAGCAAAAGGGACACCAGGGGCCGGCGAACCGCCAGGAATACATCACCGCGATAGTGCTGGTGGAGAAAAACACCCACCAACAATCCCCACGTCGCCAGAGCAAATACGTCAGTCAAAACCAGTGGAGCGTACCACGCCCACGTCAATCCACCGACTAATCCAGCCACAAGCCCCGGACCAGGGCCAAAGATGTAGGCTACGAGCGCGATCAAAGCGATTCCAGGCAACGAGATAGTTGAGTTAAATGGAAGTATGTTGACAGGCCCCGGAGGAATGAGCACTCGCTGCGCGAACGACACGGTCAGGAAGCTGTGCATCGGAGGAATAAGTACAATCAGACCGACCAGAATGATCCACGATCTGCGACCCAACGTGCGAAAATCATCGCGGCGTCGCCAGATTACCCACCCAAAGAACACCAAGTATCCCAACAGCAGAAGAAGACTGGGCAACCAGATCGGTATCTCAAGCGAGAAGGGGCCTGAGCTTCGCAGTTCGTCAATTATCATAGCGTCTCTCTCACAGATAAGACAATGATAGATGGAGCTTAGGTCAATAACGCAGCAAAGACAAGTCGGCGCTCTCTGCGCTCACTTATGCGAGACCAACGCATCTCCATCATACTCACCTTACGTTGCTTGGCAAATCCCACCAGTTATGTGAGGTGACCACGATCCACCGTCGCGGGCCCATCGCCGACTTGAGGAAGACCCGTGAGCGTATGTCACTTCCAGGGGCAATAACAAGATGTGTTTCTGTACAACCCGACCGCTGGTCGCCGTTCTTCTGAATGGCTGGTGACGATTCTGGGGGCCAACAAGAGGCCTTTGTTGGGCATTCGCCCCCGTCCTGAGCCGCGCCCAAGAACCGTTCGCCCATTGACATAGCTGCCCAATCGAGTAGAATTACCTAGATAAAGATAGCACATATGCAAACGAGCCAGGGGTCAGCCACAGAGGAACTAATGTCAACTTATGCAAGCCACCAAGGTATCGACGCTTCCTGCCCGAGATGTGGCGAGTGCTGCGGAGAATGCGCCTGTCTGCCGGAGAATGAGAGGACCTACGATCATCCCGACCTCTGGCAACAATTGCGCGAAGACGTCCGGACCGTATTTAACAAGGACCCTGCTGCACGCAGCGTGATAGAAGTAGTGACGAGCTACGCTGGTCTCCACGCAATATGGATGCACCGCATCACGCACTGGCTATGGCGCCACAGACTATGCTTTCCAGCCAGGTTCCTGTCGCACGTCAGCCGGTGGCTCACGGGAATTGAAATCCATCCCGGAGCCAGGATCGGTCGGAGATTCTTCATCGACCACGGCATGGGTGTGGTCATTGGTGAGACCGCCGAAGTCGGAGATGATGTCTTGATGTACAAGGGCGTTGTGTTGGGGGGCGTGTCGCTTGAGCGCGCCAAGCGACATCCTACGCTGGGCAATGGTGTGGTTGTGGGATCCAACGCCGTTATTCTAGGTCCCATTAGCATTGGCAACAACAGCAAGATTGGATCCGGGGCAGTCGTCGTCAAGCCCGTTCCGGCCTACGCGACCGTCGTCGGCGTGCCCGGTAGGATCGTGAAAGTCAACGGCGTGAAGTGCCGGCGGATGCCGGACCTGCACCACGAGGAACTCCCGGATGTGTTCGGCGAAACGCTCCAGCAAATGCAGGATCGGATCAGTATATTGGAGGCGCAGGTCGAGTCCCTGGCACAGAAGAGCAATGAGGATGATGCAGGCCTAGAGGATAACGTCGTCGAACGAGGGGTCAGAGAATGGGCCTAAGACCAGAGACATTCCATGGTGTAGTCGCGCACAGTGTCCTTGATCTCATAGGGCGCACGCCGGTGGTTCGCCTATCAAAGCTGGCGACACCGGACATAGCGATTGTGTGGGCCAAGCTAGAGAGACAGAATCCTGGGGGCAGTGTCAAGGAGCGCATTGGATTGGCGATGATCCAAGCTGCGGAGCGCGAAGGAAGACTGGCTCCCGGCGGGCTAATTGTCGAACCCACCAGCGGAAATACCGGAATCGGACTGGCTATGGTCGCTGCCTACAAAGGCTATCGTCTGATCCTGGTGATGCCGGACAGCCTAAGCGTGGAACGCCGTATGCTGTTCAAAGCCTATGGCGCAGATGTCGTCCTCACGCCTGGTGACAAGGGCATGAAGGGAGCCATCGCCAAGGCAGAAGAGATCGTCGCCGACAACCCCGGCGCCTTGATGCCCAACCAGTTCGGGAATCCCGCGAACCCAGCGATCCACTACCGAACAACAGGGCCCGAGATCCTGGCCCAGGTTCCCAACATCGACGCATTCGTTGCTGGGATAGGCACCGGCGGCACGATCACCGGCGCAGGGCGGTTTCTGCGAGAAGCAGCACCACAGACTCGGATCGTGGCAGTCGAACCCGCGGAGTCTGCCATCCTGTCTGGAGGGGGAAAGGGCAAACACAAGATTCAGGGAATCGGAGCCGGCTTCAAGCCCGATATCCTGGATATGAGTGTCGTGGATGAGGTACTCCGCGTCAGCAGCAGCGATGCATCTGATATGGCCCGCCGTCTGGCTCGCGAAGAGGGTCTCCTGGTCGGCATCTCGTCCGGCGCAGCAACCGTTGCCGCTCTCGAAATCGCGCGACGTTTGGGAGTCGGCAAAACGGTGGTGACAGTGCTGCCCGACACGGGCGAACGCTACCTGAGCACGGGTCTCTTCAACGAGTGACAGAACCCATACTACCAAGGTGCGTTCTGGTGCCCGTTCCCTTGGCGGCGTATTCTTGTCGGATACTTACCCTGTCCTGGAAGGCGCCCGCCGTCTAGGTTACGTCGATCCGGTGCCAAACCACGGTCGTCTCAGCTGCCAAACGAACAAGACCAATGCCCGGTTCCGCACCCCGCGTCCATTAAGCGATCAGGAGTTCGTTGCGAAGCAGACCGGCTGCACGCGCGCCCCACCTCAGTGGAACCGGCCGTGCCGCTGGAGGGTCGTCCGACCCAAGCCCACATACGGCCGCTGTCCAGATCCAGACCCAGCCAAGACCCGACAGAAAGAGTGAGCCATAGACCGGCGTGCTCTGCTTCGTCCAGCATCCGTTTGATGTCACGAGGGCGGCTGAGGTGACCAGAACCGGGCGTCGGACTGCGATAGACCCGCGGGCGAAGCACGACCACGGCATTGAGACCCGCCATACGCATGCGTGCGAGAACTGGACGCTAGAGATCGGGGTGCAGTGGACAGAAGTGGTGCAGAGCACCCGCCTGTATGGAAGCAGGCGCGCTCAATAACGAGTCCGCGGGGACCCATCGCCATCTTGACCAATCGGGAGGCTCCTCAAACCATCAACGAGGGGGCACAGAGGCTAGCGAGCACCGGCGATGGCCACAGCAATCTGCGCGGCCACCTGAGCATTATGAACCAAGAGGCTCTTGTTGGCGTGCAGCGTTCGTTCAGAACTCAGAGAGACCATCCGCGCCAAGATATGCGGTGTCAGAGCCTTACCCGTCACCCCGGCAGCCTCCGCCTCAGCGACAGCTTGTTCAATCAGCGGTTCCACATCATCAGCCGGCACCTCGTCCCCAGCCGGAACCGGGACTGCTACCAGCACCGCCTGCTTCAGTTCCAGCGCCCGCTGCATCCGCACAATCTCGGCCACGCCAGCAGCGGAGTCGACGCGCACGTCAACAGATAGCCCGGAGCGGCGGCTGTAGAAAGCCGGAAATTCATCGGTTTCCCAGCCAACCACCGGGACACCCAACGTCTCCAGATATTCCAGGGTGCGCGGCAGATCCAAGATAGATTTCGCCCCAGCACACACAACCACGATCGGCGTGTGGGCCAACACCGGCAGATCTGCAGAGACATCCTCAGGGTGTCCCCGATGGACACCTCCGATTCCACCGGTGGCAAAAACTTGGATGCCCACTAAGCACGCCAGAGTTGCCGTGGCAGCGACAGTCGTGCCACCATGACCGCCACGAACCGGGATCAACCCCATATCACGCATGCTGACCTTGACAGCTGTCCTGTCCGAAGCCAGCGTCTCCACCTGGTCATCGTCCAATCCCACCCACGGCGTGCCGTTCCATACACCTACCACGGCCGGGAGTGCACCTGCCTTACGAATTGATGCCGCCATCTTCTGCGTTATGGCCACATTCTCAGGGTACGCAAAGCCATGGGTAATCAGGGCAGATTCGAGCGCGACCACAGGCACACCTGCAGCTAACGCTGAAGCGACTTCAGCGGACACAGTCAACGCATTGTTCATTGCCCGCCTACCAATCTGTCAGCTAGAGCTGCGTAAGCACTGACGGCCGCAATAATCTGCTCTGTCTCAACATACTCGTTGGGACGATGGGGCAGCTCAGGGTCACCCGGACCAAACCCGATTGTGGGCACCTGTGCCACAACCGCGGTATACGCTCCTTCGGTGGCAAATGGCCAGCTGGTGAGTGTTGGACGCAGTCCGACGGTCCGTGCGGCATGAACCATGGCTTGCACGAGAAGATGGCGCTCATCCAGGGCCCAGGGCAGAGAGGCCCGACGCGCGTGGAGTCGGACACCGGTGTGGGAGATAACATCCTCCTCAATCACGTGCACCTCAGCTTTCACCCCCTCGCGAGCGATCACACGTTGCACCTCGAGAAGCGCCATAGCCTCGGTTTCACCCACCGTCAAGCGTCGATCCAGAAACATCTCGCACCGGTCAGGAATCGCGTTGCGGCTGGCCGCATGCGACTTGATGTCGGTGACGGCCAAGACGCCCGGACCCAGGAATGGATCGGTCATCAACTGCCCTGCCAATATCTCCAATCCGAATATGATTCGAGATGCCAGATAGATGGCATTCTCTCCCAACTCCGGCGACGAGGAATGTGCAGATTTGCCGCGCACGGTCAGCAGCATCTCCAGGTGGCCACGTTGCGCACGCACGACCTGTAAGTTGGAAGGCTCCGCTATGACCACCCAGTCCGGACAAACCGCATCCGTTTCGAAGAGGACACGGGTACACGTCCCCTCCGACGGCTCCTCCAGCCCAACGCAGGCCACCAGGACAGTGCCGTCCGGCGGGCGTCCGCGCTTCGCCAGGAGCGCAGCACCATACACAGTGGCCGCAAGGCCGGCCTTCATATCACACGCCCCCAGACCATAGAGTCGTCCATCGCGAATCGTGGCCCGAAGGGGATCAGACCACCACGCATCGCGATCAGCCACCTCAACGGTGTCCATATGACTGTCAAACATCAAGGTCGGGCCTACACCGGAACCGATACGTCCCAACACATTGCCGGTCTCATCCATCTCAACATGGTCATACCCCAACTGGCGCATCTCGTCCATAATCAGGGAAGCAACAGCGCCTTCCTGCCCCGATGGGCTTGGCGTCTGCACCAGACGCTCCGTGAAGTGAAGTAAGGATTGGCAATCTTGTTCCGTGAGCTCCCACCGCAGCATAGTCTCTCCTAGGTTTGTGTGGATCTGAAACAGAGTCTCGTGGACCTAAAAGAATGTACTAATACGCGCCATCCCGGGCCAGAACCTTCGGCACGGTGCGCAGGAGAAGTGAGATATCCATCCAAGGGGACCAATGCTCGATATAGTACAGATCCAGCAGAACCATCTCATCAAAGGTCAGTTCGCTGCGCCCGCTGACTTGCCACAGACCTGTGATGCCCGGCGGCACTGAGAGACGTCGTTTGTGCCACGGCAGATACTGAGCTACCTCTTCAGGGATCGGTGGGCGCGGGCCAACCATACTCATATCACCCTTCAAGACGTTGATCAGCTGCGGCAGCTCGTCCAGGCTCGTCTGGCGCAGAATGTAACCACTCCTGGTAATACGCGGATCATCCCGCATCTTGAAGATCGCCCCATCCGCTTCGTTCCGATCGCGAAGGGCGTCAAGTTCGTTCTCGGCCCCGACGCGCATAGTCCGAAATTTGTAGATCCAGAAGTGGTGACCATGCTGCCCCACGCGCAGCTGACGAAATAGCACGGGGCCACGGGAGTCTAGCTTAATGGCAGTCGCAATGAACAATAGAATGGGCCAGCCTACCATCAGCCCGACAATAGCAACGCTCAAATCGATGATGCGCTTGATCACCAACTCAACCTGGTTGAAGGCGATTTCCTGAATCTCAATCAACGGCAGCCCACCCAGATCTCCGACTTCCACGCGACTCAGGCTCATCTGGAAGATGTCCGGCACCAGACGAGCCTTCACATCACGCCGTGCACAAGCCCGCAGCACACTCAGGATGCGGCGGTGATAGTTCCAGGGAAGCGTGATGATGACCTCATCCACTTCCTCCGCATCGATGAGCTTAGACAGATTGTCCACTGAACCGAAGCCCGGAAAGCGCCCGATCTTGCCCTTGCCCTTGTCAGGATTGTCATCAACATACCCCACGATCTCATATCCCAGATCAGGCCGGGCGACCACGGTCCGCATCACTCGTCGGCCGACCTCGCCGGCCCCCACGATCACAATCCTCTTGATCCCCACTCCGCGCTTGCGCAGCTGTGCCTGCACCAACAGCACCAGCGCGCGGTCCAGAGCAATCAAGCTGATCATCAAGATGCCACTCTCGAAAAGCAGCAGACGGGAGTAGACCAGCGGGCGCACGACAAAAGACCAAGCCAACCCTACCACCAGCATGATGCCGACCGCGCTGATCGCCTTGAAGACATGGTCCATCCAGACCCTGCCCCGCCAATTGCCATAGGAGCCGGTAAACCAGAGGATGAGGGGCACGCCAATCGAGAAGATCACACTAAAGGGCAGATAGTCGCCAAACGGGGCATCATAGACAATGTCCAAGAACCATTGAAAACGATAGCGCGATAGGTATGCCAATCCCATCGACAGGTTGATCATAGCGATATCGACAAGGATCACCCACCAAATGACCTGACCTTGCCTGCGCTTCGGCTTCAAGACAGCCTCCGATCAACGATCTGCCGGTATACGGTCGTAGTGCGAACCGCGGTCTCCTCCCACGTGAAACTCGCGGCATGTGCAATACCGCGCTCTCTCATCTCACCCCGCAGGGAGTTGTCGGATGCCACTCTGTCCAATGCGTCCGCTATCGCAGCCTCATCGTCCGGAGGCACAGCGATGACGCTCTGTCCGCCGGCTTCCGGCAGAGACGTCGTAGAGGCCGTCACAGTGGGCACACCACACGCAAGCGCCTCTACAACGGGCATGCCAAAGCCTTCATAAGCCGATACATATGCAAAGACACGGGCGGCATTATACCAGAAGGCCTGCTCGTCCGCAGGCACAAAACCTGGGAAGTGCACACGCTCCTTGAGACCGAGTCTCTCGACCTCGGCGAAGATCCCCTCGTAGAACCAGCCTTGCGCCCCGGCAAGAACCAAATGCAGGCCCGGATCGCGAAGGCGGCTGAAGGCCCGCACGAGCCGTATGAGATTCTTTCGCGGCTCCAACGTGCCCAAGTAGAGTATGTATCTGTCCGGCAGGCCCTTCTCCGCCCTGAACCTGGCCACGTCTGCCTCGGGAATCGGGCGGAACCGGGGCGCTACCCCAGGATAGATGGTTATGACGCGCTCAGAGGGAACGCCCAGCAGCGCCACCACCTCACGGGCAGTGAAGTCCGATATGGCGATCACAGCGGCAGAGCGTCTGCAAGCCAGGCCGGTAATCATACTTAGATAAAGCCGGTTCCCGGTACGGAAGAACTCGGGATGGCGCAGAAAACTCAGGTCGGGTACGGTGATCACTTGAGGACAAGAGCTCAGGAGAGGCCCGGCAAAGGCCGGTCCGTGGAGAAGACTAGCTCCCAGACGCTGCACCACGAGTGGCAGCACACTCTGCTCCCACAGTATGCGTCGCCACGGACTCCGCGTGGAGACCCGCGAACGCGTCACCGGGATTGAGACCCCGTTGGGCAAAACACCATCTCCCAGGAGGATCTCGAGCCGCAAGTCCTGGGAAGCGGATCCCAGATGCTTCAAGAGGCTTGCGATGTAGACCGCAATCCCGGCACTCCGGTAAGATGTGTCGCCGGCCAACAGATGAGCGTTGAACGCTACAAGAGGGCTAGATGAACTCATATGGTCCTATTATAGCAAGCTTCCTGCACCTTACAAAAACCTTCCAATGGGTTCACTTGCCTGTCATCCATACTCAGATAGAATGGAACTGCTAAGTAATCACAGGATATCACAATGCAGGAATCAGATACTGAGCAGATTTTGGAATACAGAGCCGCGCACACCATTGCCCGCGGGCAGGTGCAGGGCGTAGGTTTCCGCTACTACACCCAGGTCAGCGCCCAACGCCTGGGCGTAGCCGGGTGGGTTCGCAATATGGACGATGGCAGCGTGGAGATCTGGGCGGAGGGCACCCAGGACCGTCTCCAGCAATTCATCCAAGCAATTCGCCGCGGACCAACTCACGGATGGGTCACACAGCTGGACCTTACCTGGGAGGTCCCGAATGGCGAAAGCCGCAGTTTCCGCATCCGCTACTAGCAGCAACCCCCCCGGGATATAGCAGTGTTCAAGAAAACGGAAAGCCTCGCCTGGCTAGTCCTATTGCTATCGTACTTTCTGTGCATCACACTCGCCACCGGAATTCCCTTGGGTATTCGT
>CAZEXX010000024.1:0-23121 GCA_964516885.1 uncultured Anaerolineales bacterium
CAGGCGTATGACGTGGTCAAGCGTGCGTTTCTCGCGCTGAAGTGAGGGCTGGTCCCAAGACAGCACCTTGTATGGTCGAGCAGATGGTCGAGCTAGCAGCTCAACCTACATGAGATCTACATGTAGGCCGGGCTCCCCTTCGAGGATGCCCGGCCATCTGGCGACCTTCGCTCGCTGCATTTTCGTGCTTGCGTGGTGTGCGTCGGCGAGCATAACGTCTACCTTCAAAGTGACTGTTTCTACAGCGCGCAAGACCCGACGCAATTCGGAGAAGGCCCTAAGGCCTCGCTCGAGCAGACTCGGGACGAGAGCCCTTAGGCCCGCTACGCGCTCATAGATTTTCGTGCTTGCGTAGTGTGCGCGAGTGAACGTGACATCTACTGCGAAGATAGGCTCCTGCCTTCTGCTGATCACAAATAGATTATGGAGAGATCCAACGATATGACCAAGCGCAAGACTGCTGTTACGATCGAGGGTAATGCATTTCTCATCAACGGGACACCGACCTATGCCGGACGCACCTACAAGGGCACGAAGGTTGAGGGTCTGCTACTCAACTCTCGCGTGGTTCAGGGTATCTTCGATGATCTGAATCCGGAAACCCGCGGCTTGTGGGATTATCCGGACGGCCCATGGGATCCGGACCGCAATACGCATGAGTTTGTGGCGGCGCTGCCCGTATGGCGCAGTGCCGGGCTGCTGGGTTTCACGCTCAACCTGCAGGGCGGCAGTCCACAGGGGTACAGTAAGGAGCAGCCATGGCACAATTCCGCGTTTACGGCACAGGGCGAGCTGCGCGAGGATTATATGGCGCGGCTGGCGCGCATCCTGGATGAGGCGGATGCGTTGGGCATGGTGCCGGTGCTGGGATACTTCTACTTTGGGCAGGACCAGCGGCTGGTGGACGAGCAGGCGGTCATCCGCGCAACTGAGTCCGCGACGGACTGGCTGCTGGACCAAGGTTACACCAATATCCTGATCGAGATTGGCAACGAGGTCGACAACTCCAAGTATGATCAGGACATCCTGCGCACCGATCGTTGCCACGAGCTGATCGAGCTGGTGAAGGCGCGCTCGACGGGGAAGGTGGTGACGTCCCACGGGCGATTGTTGGTCAGCACCAGCCTCTGCGGCAACAAGATCCCCACAGAGAACATCGCGGCAGCGTCGGACTTCCTGCTCTTGCACGGTAACGGGGTCGCCGAGCCGGCTCGGATCCGTGAGATGGTCGATCTGACCCGGGGGCTCTCGAACTACCGGGATCAGCCGATTTTCTTCAATGAGGACGATCACTTCGACTTCGAGGCTGAGGACAACAACATGCTCGCGTCGCTTGACCGGTATGCCGGGTGGGGCTACTTTGACTACCGAATGGCGGGCGAGGGGTATCAGGAAGGCTATCAGAGCGTGCCGGTTGATTGGATGATCTCCTCCGAGCGCAAGCGCGGATTCTTCAAGCTTCTCAGCGCCGTCACCGGCGCGAAGTGACAGGATGTACAGGGGGACGTAGGGTGATGGAGACACATATATTGGGCCGGACGGGATTGGAGGTCTCTCGACTGGGTGTTGGACTTGCCGAGATCGGGGGGCTGGATCTGGCGGAGGCCAAACAAGCTGCTGAGGTTCTGAATCTTGCGCTGGATAGCGGTATCACCTTCTTCGACACCGCTGCCTGCTACGGCAACAGTGAGGAATTGATCGGTCGCACGATCGCACACCGGCGGGATGAGTTCGTCCTGGCGACCAAGGCCGGTCACGTGACCGGCGATTACGAGGGTGAGAGCTGGACCGCACAGACGATTCGCGACAGTATCGATCGCAGCCTGAAGCGGCTGCGCACGGATTATCTTGATATCGTACAGCTCCATTCGTGCGATGTTGACGTTTTGGAGCGCGGTGAGGTGATTGAAGTGCTGCAGGAGGCCAGGCGGGCAGGCAAGACGCGGTTCATCGGCTACAGCGGTGACGGTGAACGCGCGCTGTGGGCTGTGAAGAGTGGTCACTTCGATACGCTCCAGATGAGCTTCAATTTGGTGGACCAGAGTGCGCGACACGAACTCCTCGGTCTGGCCCGAGAGCAGAACATGGGTGTCATAGTGAAGCGACCTGTTGCCAATGGGGTGTGGGGCGCCAACAAGGCGCCCAGCGAATATGCCGCGAAGTACTTCGAACGAGCCGGGAAAATGCGGGCGATGGGTCCGATTCCGGCAGCCCCGGACAATGGTGTCCTGCTGGCTCTGGGCTTTGTGCTCGCCCACGATCTGGTCGATACCGCGATCGTGGGCACGCTTAACCCTGCGCATATGCGATCCAACATCGCGTGGGTGAACACGCAGCTGCCGATCGCCGAGGAAGTCGTTTCCGAGCTCTATCGGCGCTTTGAGCTCTCTTCAGAAGGCGAATCCTGGATGCAACTTGAGTAGGGGGGATGGTTTCCAGTTGCCAGTTGCCGGTTGGTGGGAAGATACAGAGGAGGCCTGATGGCCTGGTCAATTGAGCATTATCTCAATGTCCGTCAGGCGTATGGGCCTGTGTTCCGGTCCGATGGTCAGGCTCTGGCGTTTCTGACGAATATCACGGGGCTGCCACGGGTATGGCAGGTGCCGCTGGCCGGCGCGGATGATGGAATCCCGCGGGATAGCATCCCGTGGCCTGAACAACTCACCTTTGGTATGGACCGCGTGAGCGAAGCCTGGTACGCGCCGTCGCCTGGCGACACTCGGCTGCTCTATGTGGAGGATGTTGGCGGCAGCGAGAACCACCAGCTTTTCCTGCTGGACCCGGGCCGCACCGAGGCTGTGCATCTGTCCACCGGCTACGAGAAGGCCATGCACCTCTTCGGTTCGTGGCGTGAGGATGGCCGGCAGATCTGCTTTGCCGCCAACCGGCGCGATCCGGCGATCTTCGATCTGTACGTGCAGCCACTGGATGCGATGGTGCCGGGGGCGGCGGAGCTGGTTTGGGAGAACGACGAGCGTGGGTATCTGCGCTCCATTGAGTTCTCACCAGATGGTCGGCGTGTCATCACCGTGCGCACCACCAGCTCGTTCAATCACACGTTGTTGGAGATCGATCTGGCGTCAGGCCAGGCGCGCACCTTGCTGGCCGATGCGGAGAACGTGCGTTTCTCCAGCATGACGTACTCGCCGGATGGTCGGGGTCTCTATCTGCTCACGGATCTCGACTCCGACTATCTGTACGTGGCACGGCTGGACCTCGAGACCGGCGAGATCGACGTTCTGGTCAACCCGGCGCGGGACTGCGTGTCTCTGGCCGCTTCCAAGACAGGTACACACCTGGCCTATAGCGTCAATATCGACGGCGCGGATCGCGTCTATGTGCTTGACCCTGCGAGCCGGCAGACGCGGTCGATGCCGGACTTCGCAGAGGCTGTGGGGATCGTTCCGGACAGCAACCTGACCTTCTCGCCCGATGGCCGGTATCTGGCATTCGCTTTCTCCAGCGCCGTTCGTACCGCCGATGTGATGCTGTGGGATCTCGATAAGGATCGGATACGCCCGGTCACGCAGTCCTCGCACGGCGGGCTGCCGGTCTCGATCTTTGCCGCGCCGGAGCTGAGCCACTTCCCGACCTTTGACCAGGATGATGAGGGGGAGAAGCGAGAGATCCCTGCGTGGTACTACAAGCCTACGGGAGATGCGACGACGCCGCTGCCTGCTGTTGTGATGGTCCACGGTGGACCGGAGGGCCAATTCCGGGCCGATTTCCACTTCCTGATCCAGTATCTGCTGCAGAACGGTTATGCCGTGTTGGCGCCCAACGTGCGCGGCTCGACAGGGTACGGCAAGGCCTACAGTCATCTGGATGATGTGGAGAAGCGCATGGACTCCGTGGCCGATCTCGCATATGCAGCGCGTTGGCTGCAGGCACAACCTGAGATCGACGGCGAGCGGCTGGCGGTGTACGGCGGAAGCTATGGTGGCTTTATGGTGTTGTCCGCAGTGACCGCGTACCCGGAACTCTGGGCCGCCGGTGTGGACATTGTGGGGATCAGCAATCTGGCCACTTTCCTGGAGAACACGAGCGATTACCGTCGCGCACACCGGGAGGCCGAATACGGCAGTTTGGCGCACGACCGGGAGTTCCTTGAGCGCATAGCGCCGATCAACCACGTGGATCGGATCACCGCACCGCTGATGGTCATCCACGGGCGGAACGACCCTCGCGTGCCGGTCAGTGAAGCGGAACGGCTGGTCGCCGCGCTGCAGGCGCGTGACATCCCGGTCACGCTTATGGTTTTCGAAGACGAGGGCCACGGGTTGGTGAAGCTGAAGAACAAGCAGGTTGCTTATTCAGCTGTTGTTGAATTCTTGAAGACGTACCTAGGATAGGCAGCTGGAAATTCACGAATAGGAGAGAGAGATGCATATAGCTTCGGAGCAACGTTACGATAAGGCTGTTTACAACCGCTGCGGTCGCAGCGGGATCAAACTTCCGGCGGTGTCGCTGGGGTTGTGGCATAATTTCGCCGGCGTCGATGTCTATGAGGACTCGCGCGCGATGCTACTCAGGGCCTTTGACCTGGGGATCACACATTTTGACCTGGCGAACAACTACGGCCCGCCCCCCGGCTCTGCCGAGACGACGTTCGGCCGGGTGATGGCGCAGGATCTGGCGCCTTACCGCGATGAGCTGATTATTTCGTCGAAGGCTGGATATGGTATGTGGGCCGGACCCTACGGTGAGTGGGGCTCCCGCAAGTACTTGGTCGCGAGCCTGGACCAGAGTCTCAAGCGCATGGGGCTGGACTATGTTGACATCTTCTACAGCCACCGTCCTGATCCTGACACGCCCCTTGAGGAGACTATGGGGGCGCTCGACTTCATCGTGCGCAGTGGGCGTGCGCTGTACGCGGGTATCTCCAACTACAGTCCGGAGCAGACGCGCCGGGCGGTTGAGATCCTCGATGATCTCGGGACGCCGTGTCTGATTCACCAGCCATCCTACAGCATGTTCAACCGCTGGGTTGAGGACGGGCTGTTAGACGTTCTGGAGGAGAAGGGCATCGGCGCGATCTGCTTCTCGCCGCTCGCACAGGGGTTGTTGACGGGCAAGTATCTCGGCGGGGATATCCCCGAGGGTTCCCGGGCATCGAAGCCCCACGGTTTCCTGCGTCCGTCGCACGTCACCGATGAGAAGCTGGCCAAGGTGCGCAATCTGAAGGTCATCGCGGACGCACGCGGTCAGACGATGGCCCAATTGGCGCTGGCCTGGGTCCTGCGCCATCCGATCGTGACCTCGGCCCTGATCGGCGCGAGCCGCATCAGCCAGATCGAGGATTGCGTCGCCGCGGCAGATCACCTGTCGTTTGGCGACGAGGAGCTCCAGGCAATTGAGACGATCCTCAGAGAAGATGCCTAGCACGTCCAGTCAGGTGGATCATGCCCTGCTGGTGGGCGGCACGCCGCGTGAGCGATTTGCCGCAGCCCTTGACGGGCGACCGCTTGTGGGGCGGGTCCCTCATTTCGAGCTGGTCTTCTTCCTCACGATGGAGGCCTTCGGCAAGGTTCACCCGAGCCATCGCAACTACTCCCAGTGGGGGCAGATGTCCCAGTTGGAGCGGCAGCTGCATCGCGAGGATATGGCCGATCTCTTCATCGACACCGCGGAGCGGTATGGTCACGACGCTATCTTCCTGCATCCGAACCCGGGCAGCGAGGCAGAGATCCTACGTATGGTCGATCTGGTACGCGAGAAGACCGGCGACCGCTACTTTCTGATGATTCACGGTGACGCCACGTACAGCATCCCTGATGGCGAAGGTATGGCGAAATTCTCCTATCGCACCGTGGATGACCCCGGTGGACTGAAGGAACAGGCAGCGGCTATGGTGGATGGCGCGTTGGCGCGGGCCGAACGTATCGCCAAGCACGGCGGGCTGGACGGTTTCGCGCTCTGTTCGGACTACTGCTTCAATACCGGCCCCTTTTTGCGACCCAGCCAGTTCGCCGAGTTTATCACGCCCTATCTGGCACGTCTGACCAAGGGCTACCGTGATCAGGGCTTCTATACGATCAAGCACACGGACGGCAACATCATGCCGATCCTGGATCAGTTGCTCGAGACGAACCCTCACGCATTCCATTCCCTCGATCCGCAGGGCGGGGTGGATATCGCTGAGGTGAAGCGTATCTGCGGAGATCACACCACGCTCATCGGCAACGTCAACTGCGGCCTGATGGACACGGGGACGGACGAGGAGGTCGTGGCGTCGGCGCGCTATGCGCTGCAGAACGGAATGCCCGGCGGTCGCTATATCTTCTCCACAAGTAACTGTGTCTACACAGGGATGCGGCTTGAGCGCTATGAGCTGATCCTGGATGTGCTGGAGCGCGAAGGACGCTATGAGGTAGGGCAATAGGGGATAGGGTAACAAGGGATAAGTCAACAAGGGACAGGGTGCTATGGATACGATACCAGGGGACAGATAGTATTTCTCCGTGTTGTATTTTCTATCCCTTCCCTAGTGCCTTAGCGCCTTATCCCATTCATACACAAACACACACGGAGTAAGAACATGACCGAAAACGGTATGGGCACACACGTTGTGACGCAGATTGCGTTGGTGGTGAAGGATATCGATAAGGCGATTGAGGCCTACAGCAGGATCTTTGGGCTGCCGAAGCCGGATGTGATGCTCACGGACCCGACGACGGCGAACGGGACGTATCGGGGGGCGCCGACGAATGCACAGGCGAAGCTGGCCTTTTTCCATCTGGGCCAGGTTGACCTGGAGTTGATTGAGCCGGTGGTTGGGGAGAGTGTCTGGCAAGAGGTGCTGGATGAGAAGGGCGAGGGCTTTCACCACATCGCTTTCCAGATCAAGGGTACCGATGGGGTGACTGATTTCCTCGACCAGAACGGCATTCCGACGATTCAGCAGGGGCAGTACACCGGCGGTATGTACACTTACGTGGACAGCGAACCCCAGCTGGGCGTGATGCTGGAGCTGCTTGAGAACTTTGATCAGGATGCATAAGGAGGAAAGTGTGAACCAGCCGACTCACCACGATTGGGACAACCCTGAAGTCATCGCACGCAACCGGCTGCCACGGCACGGGTCGTTGGTGCCCTACGTGGATGTTGAGAGCGCCCTGGAGGGTGATCAGGATACCGCGGATGTGGTCTCGATGAATGGGACGTGGACCTTCCAGCTCTACCCCAATCCGGACGCTGTGCCGGAGGATTTTTTCGCTGCCGACTATGACACCGCAGATTGGTCTCCGATCAAGGTCCCCGGTAACTGGCAGACCCAGGGATTCGGGCTGCCGATGTATACTGATGTCCAGTATCCCTTCCCCATAGACCCACGATTTGGCGGTGCAATCGCCGCTATGTACGGGCAAAGGCCGAGCAGTATCGCTGAACGATCTCTGCCGGAGGAATCGCACAGCTATCCACTGACAGTGCCGCACGACAACAATCCCACCGGCTGCTACCGCACGGCCTTTGAGGTGCCTGCCGGGTGGCAGGGGCGCGAGATCTTCATCCGCTTCGAGGGCGTGGATTCGGGGTTTCACCTCTGGCTTAACGGCGAGCCGGTTGGCTATAGCCAGGGCAGCCGTATGCCCGCAGAGTTCAACCTCACACCTTATCTTCAGGTGGGTGAGAACGTGTTGGCCCTTGAGGTCTACCGCTGGACGGACGGCGCCTATCTTGAGGATCAGGACTTCTGGCGACTGAGCGGCATCTACCGAGATGTCGTCCTGTGGTCAGTGCCTGTAGTCCATATATGGGACGTCGCGGTGGTGACTGAACTGGACGCCGCCTACTGTGATGCCGATCTGGACATCGCCGTCGATCTGAAGAACCTGGGGGTCGAGAGTGTCTCCGGCTATGAGGTCGAGGCCTTGCTCTACAACGCCGCGGGGGCCTCGGTGGTCTCGACGGCGAGCCTGTTGGCGGATACGTTGCCCGGGGGCGAGACAGGCAAGGTTGCCTTGACGGCACGGGTCGAGCACCCTGATAAATGGTCCGCCGAGCACCCCACGCTCTACACGCTGCTGGTGACCCTCCGCGATAGCTCGGGCAAAGTTGTCCAGGTCGAGCACGCCAGGGTTGGCTTCCGCAAGATTGAGTGGGAGAGCGGCGAGATCTGCGTCAATGGCGTTCCGGTGCTGATTCAGGGCGTCAACCGTCACGAGCACGATCCCGAGACCGGTCATACGGTCTCGGTCGCCTCGATGATGGCGGATATAAGGGTGATGAAGCGTTTCAACATCAACTCGGTGCGGACGTGCCACTATCCGGATGATCCGCGCTGGTATGATCTGTGCGATGAGTACGGGCTCTACGTGCTGGATGAGGCCAATATCGAGTCGCACGGGATATGGGACGTGCCGGCGAAGCTGCCGGGGTGGCGTGAGGCCTTCGTCGATCGCGTGGCGCGGATGGTGGCGCGGGACAAGAATCACCCGTCCATCATCGGCTGGTCCCTGGGGAATGAGGCCGGCTACGGCCCGAACTTCGTCGATTGCGCAAACTGGCTCCACGAGAACGAGCCGACCCGGTTCGTGCATTACCACCCCGGCTACGTTGACGAGGCGCTCGATGTGATCTCGCTGATGTACCCGTCCATCGACAGTCTGGCCCAACACGCAGCGGACGAGACGGAGATGCGTCCGGTGATCATGTGCGAGTACGCACACGCGATGGGCAACAGCCCTGGTGCCTTCAAGGAGTACTGGGACGTTGTGAGGAGCTACCCTCGCGCCGTTGGTGGCTATGTGTGGGACTGGGTCGATCAGGGGCTGGCCCGCAGGACGGAGGATGGCGAGCTGTGGTACGCCTACGGGGGCGACTACGGCGATGAGCCCAACGATAGCAACTTCTGCCTCAATGGCTTGATCTGGCCCGATCGTGTGCCCCATCCCTCGCTGTGGGAATACAAGAAGGTGCTGGAACCGGTGCTTGTGGAGGCTGTGGATCTGACGACAGGCATCGTGCGGATCACCAACCGGTATGCCTTCACGGATCTAGGCGGCTTGAACATCGCGTGGTCCGTGATGGCGGATGGTGAGACGCTGCAATCGGGTAGCCTCCCTCAGATATCGACGCCACCGGGCAAGAGCGAGACTGTGAGCCTGGGGTACACGCGGCCAAAGGCCGGGCCGCTACCGGATGCGGTCCCGGGGACTGAGATGTGGCTCAAGCTATCGTTCACGCTGGCAGAATCTGAACCGATGATGCCCAAGGGGCACGAGGTTGCGTGGGCCCAGTTCCAAATGCCCGTTTCCGCACCGGCAGAGACGGCGGCGGTTGCCGGCATGCCGGCGATCGAGGTCGAGGAAGCCGCGGCCGCGGTGGTTGTCCGTGGCGCCGGCTTTGCGGTCACGTTCGATCGCGCCTCCGGACGCATCAGCGCCTGGGAGCAGAACGGACGCCCTGTAGTTATCGATGGTCCGGCTATGAGCCTGTGGCGCGCGCCCACTGATAACGATGCGAAGCAGTTCGGGGCTCTGTGGCATGAGGCCGGCCTGGATACGCTGGCGGAGAGCGCGACATCGCTGACGGTCGAGAAGGCCGCGACCAACTTGGTGCGTGTGCGGATCGATGCGCAGACCACGGCGCCCGGCGTTAGGGCGCGGTACACGTACGCGGTCTACGGAAGTGGCGATGTTGTCGTGGAGCACGCTGTCGACGTGGGGCCTGAGGTGCCGCCGCTGGCGCGCGTCGGCGTCAAGATGACGCTGCCTGCCGAGGACGAGATCTTCACCTGGTACGGGCGCGGCCCGCAGGAGAGCTACGTTGATCGGAAGGAGGGTGTGGCCATCGACGTTTATCGCAGCACGGTGGACGCGGAGTACGTGCCCTACATCAAGCCGACGGAGTACGGCAACAAGACCGACGTGCGCTGGGTGGCGATGACCGATAAGGGCGGGCGTGGTCTGCTCGCTGTGGGCATGCCGCTGCTGGAGGTGAGCGCCCATCACTTCGCCGTGGAGGACCTTGCCGAGGCCGATCACACCTTTGATCTGAAACGCCGTCCTGAGATCACACTCAACCTCGACTTTGCACAATGCGGTATCGGCAGTGCTGCCTGCGGTCCGGGTACCTTGCCCAAGTACCAGCTTACGGCCAGCGGCTATCGTTACTGCTTCCGGTTGCGACCACTGGTGGAAGGGGATGTGCCGGCGCAGTTGGCCAAGGTGCAGTTCGCCTGCCCCTAGCCGCCCGGCGGCACTGGGTTCTTTGACAGAAGGTTCTTAACAGATCCCTGGGGGAGAGGCGCGCTGTGGGCGCTTTGGATTCCAGGGGTTTCTATCCCTCGAAAGGATGAGCACCAACCTTGTGATCACCGAGAACGTGGAACTTCACAACATCGCCGAGCTTGTCTCACTGCCGGATTCTGAAGGGAAAGCCATCTGCCGCATTCCCCTTGATCTCCGCGACAAGCTCAACGAGCGGGCGCAGGCTTGCTCGATGCAGGCCGCCGGGTGTGAGCTTCGTTTCAACCTTCTGGGGGATGAGGCGCGGCTCACCCTGGAGATGGTGGAGCGTCCGGCAATCGCCGAGGTCTATTGCGGCCCCTTTCTGATCGGTTGGCACGTCATTGACACCGCGCCGACGGAGATCTCGATCGTGAGACCCGAGCGACACGCGCTGTTGGATCGGATGCCTCAACTGCAGTCTGTGTCGTTCGCTCCGGATCTGTTCCGTGTGGCGCTGCCCTGGCGCCCGCCGGTGCGTTTGCACGCGATCGAGGGGTATCTGACGCCGCCGCGCCCCGGTCAGGTGCCCGGTCAGCGCTATCTTGCGTATGGTTCGTCGATCACCCACGGCAACAGCAGCGTCGGTGCCACCGCCGGCTATGCGATACGCACGGCCCGGCGATTGGGCGTGGACCTCGTCAACTTGGGGTTCGGCGGTGGTGCGCACTGTGAACCGGAGATGGCCGACTACATCGCCGCACGGACAGATTGGGACTTTGCGACATTGGAGTTGGGGATCAACATGGTCACGTGGCTGGAGACGGCTGACTTTGCCGAGCGTGTCGCCTATTTCATCAGCACCATCGCCAGTGTCCATCCGGAGAAATGGATCTTCTGCATCGACATGTTCCCCTTCTATATGGATTTCGATCCCCAGGCCGAGCGCAACCACGCCTATCGCGCCGTTGTGCGCGAGACAGTGGCGGAGCTGGCACTGCCCAAACTGCTGCATCTCGATGGTCGCGATCTGTTGCGGGATGTGACGGGGCTGTGTGCCGACGTGGTGCATCCGGCACCGGCGGGGATGGGAGAAATCGCGGCAAACCTGGCGACACGACTACAGAGGACGATGACCTCGTGAGATTTTCTGAAGGTGGTGAATGGAAACGACACAACTAGGAAGGACCGGCGCGATCGTCAGCCGCTTGGGTTTTGGCGGCGCCCCGGCGGGGCTGGCCAACTACCTGGGCGAATACTCGCCGGAGGATGACAAACAGCGTCGCGATGTCATCGCGGCCCTTGAGCGGGCGCTCGACCTGGGCGTGACCTACTTCGACACGGCGCCGGCCTACGGGCAGGGCGCCAGTGAGGCGATCTTCGGCGATGCACTGTCCGGCATTGGGGACGATATCTTTGTCGCCACGAAGGTTGTGCTCTCAGAGACAGATGTGCGCGCCAGCGTGGAGGGCAGCCTTGGGCGGCTCCGGAGGGACCACATCGACCTGCTGCAGATCCATGGGTCCAGCTACAGTCGTGAGATGGTCGATGCCTTTCTTGCTCCCGGCGGTATGGTCTCTCAGATGGAAGAACTCCGCGACGGTGGACTCGTCCGCTTTCTGGGCTTCACCACAGAGGACAACAACGCCGGCGTCTACCGCTTCATCGAGTCCGGTCGCTTCGACGTGATGCAACTCTGCTACAATCTTCTTTTCCAGCATCCGGCTGAGCAGACGCGACCGTTTGGCAGTATGTTTGAGGCCGAGGCCCAGGGGATGGGTATTGTCACGATGCGCACGGTCACCTCGGGACTCTTCCAACGTTGGGTGCAGTGGGTGAACCCTGCGAATACCTTCGACTACACACCGGCTTTGCTCCAGTTTGTGCTCTCCAACCCGCTGGTGGACGTAGCTCTGGTGGGGATGCGCGACGTCGAGATTGTGGAGGCCAACGCCGGCATTGTCGAGGACCTTGCTGGTCGCATCGACGTCGCGAAGCTGCATGAAAAGTATGTCTGAGTTGGTTCCTTTGAATTGTGAATGGTGAATCGTGATAGTCATAGCCGCGGGCCTGGCCCCGCAACGTAAGGAGGAGTCGAGATGACAACGGCAACGTTTAGGGTCAGTGCATTTGGTGACGAGATTTCGCCGGACCTGGATGAGCAGCTCACGGTACTCGACGATTTGGGCGTCGGGTGCCTGGATCTGCGCGGGGCGTATGGTAAGAACGTCCTGCATATGGAGGATGATGATCTGGCACAGGTCGTGAAGGTCTGCCAGGCGCACAACGTTGAAGTCGTGTGTCTAGGAAGTCCAATCGGCAAGTCTCCGATTCGGGAGCCTATCGAGACCGAGATGGCGAATCTGCGTAAGATCTTCCACGTCGGCGAGACGGTGGGATGCCGCAATGTGCGCTTGTTCTCTTTCTACCCGCCCGATACCAGCACCAACGCCGGCTACGATGCATATGTCGAGACCTCGGTGGCGCGCCTTCGCAAGCTCGCGGACATGGCGGAGCAAGACGGGTTCATGCTGCTGCTGGAGAACGAGAAGGGGATCGTGACCGACACGCTTGCTCGTTGCGAGACCGTGGTGAGGGCTGTCGACAGCCCGAATTTCCGCTTCCTGTGGGACTCCGCTAACTTCATCCAGGTGCAAGAGGAGCGTGTTGTGGAGCGCGGTTGGCCGATGGTGAGCGATCTGATCGCTTACGTCCATATCAAGGACGCTGTGCTGAGCGATGGGCACGTCGTGCCGGCGGGTGAGGGTGATGGCCAGCTGCCGCTACTATTGACCAAGCTCAAGGAGAGCGGCTACCAGGGCGTGGTTGCGCTGGAGCCCCATCTCAAGATCGCCGGCCACAGCACCGGCTTCAGCGGCGCCGATGGGATGCGCACAGCCGTGACCGCGCTGCGCAAGGTGATGGCGGCGGTCGGTTGCGTCGAGGTCAAGTAGTTCTGCACGAGCTCGCCTTCTGCGGGCCCAAAGCCTTTCGCCTAATCTCGATCAGGCTTTGGGCCCTTCCGGATACGTTCGCCAAGGAGGACTGATTTGGACACCTATACTGAGCCGGCGAGGACACTCCCGATCAAGCACGATGTCGACGTGCTTGTGGTGGGGGGAGGACCGGCCGGCGTGGGCGCAGCGTTGGCTGCTGCGCGACAGGGTGCGCGCACGCACGCACGCGTGTTGCTCATCGAGCAGAGCGGGGCCGTGGGAGGTGTCGCGACCACCGGGTTGATGAGCCATTGGACCGGGCGCACTGAGCATATCGGCATTTATGGTGAGATTCTGCGCCGGGCCCAGGAGGGCGAGGTGCCTCATCTGATCAATCCCGAGACGTTGAAGCTGGTGCTGCTCGATATGCTCAGTGAGGCGGGCGTGCAGTGGCAGCTGTACACCTTCGCCAGCGAGGCCATTGTCGAGGACAACGTCATCAAGGGCATCATCACCGAGAGCAAGTCCGGGCGTGAGGTGATCATGGCCAGGATCGTTGTGGATGCCACCGGCGACGGCGACATCGCAGCCAAGGCCGGTGTGCCCTATACCAAGGGGCGGGACGGCGACGGCAAGATGCAGCCGATGACCCTGATGTTCAAAGTGGCGGGCGTGGATACCGACCGCGTGGTGCGCTTTGTCGGCGGCTTTGAGGACACCTACGATACGCCCCAAGGCGATATCCAATTGCTGGCCAAACGGCACCTGCCGTTCCCGGCGGGACATCTCTTGATCTACCGCTCCACGCTGCCCGGTGTGGTCACGTGCAATATGACCAACAGTATCAACGTGGATGGCACCAAAGCTGAGGATCTGACCCGCGCTGACCATGAATGTCGCCGCCAGATCCCCGCCATCGTGGACTTCTTGCGCACCTATGTCACGGGCTTTGAGCAGTGCTACGTCATCAGCGCCGCCTCGCAGATCGGCGTGCGCGAGACGCGGCACTTCGCGGGTGAGACCACCATCACCGAAGAGGATGTTCTCGCCGCGCGTGTCTTCGAGGACTGGGTTGTTCCCAGGGTTCACTTCAACTTTGATGTGCACAACCTGACGGGCAGCGGCCTGGATGAGACTGGTGCGCAGGTGCACTTCAGCCAACCCAACCATTACACCATTCCCTACGGTTGCTTTGTGCCGAAGCAAGTCGAGAATCTGTATCTCTCAGGCCGCAACATCTCGGGCACCCACAAGGCGCACTCCAACTTCCGTGTGATGCCCATCTGTGTGTTGATGGGCCAGGCCGTCGGTGTGGCGGCGGCGCTGTGCGTTCAGCACGAGGTCACGCCGCGGCAGGTGGATGTGCGTGAGGTCCAGTCGATCCTGCGGGCGCAGGGGGTCTCGCCGGAGTAGGGGCGGACGGATCAGGACCCGGACTGCTCTGGGATCGCCGCACCCCAGTGCGGCTCTCTTCGGAGTCGCCGGAGGTGGGGGCGGGTGGCGCAGACCGCGGACTGTGGTCCGCTTAGGGCAGCGAAGATTGAAGGAGCGGATACACGATGAGCGACTCCAGGACCAAACTCGTTCTGATCGGCGCGGGCAGCGCTATGTTCACCAAAGGGCTGGTCGCTGATATGATCAGCGACACGGCGCTTGGCCCGTGGGAGCTGGGATTGTGCGACATCGATCCCGAGGCGTTGGAGACGGCGGAAGGGCTCTGCCGGCGCATGGTGGAGGCGACCGGGGCCGACATCACGATTCAGGCATCTGAGGATCGGCGGGATCTTCTGCCGGATGCCGACGTGGTGGTGTCGACCATCGGCGTGGGCGGGCGCCGTGCGTGGGAAGCCGATGTCTTCATCCCGCGCACCTACGGTGTGGTTCAGCCTGTCGGCGACACGGCGATGCCCGGCGGGATCTCGCGCGCGATGCGCATGATCCCAGCTTTGGTGGCGATCGCGCAGGATGTCGGCGCGCTGTGCCCCCGGGCGTGGTTCTTCAACTACAGCAACCCGATGACGGCCAACTGCTGGGCCATCCGCCAGGCGACCGGCGTGCCGGTGGTAGGGCTCTGCCACGGCACCTTCGACGTGAGCCGCCAGCTGATGGGGCTTGTGGGGGCGCCGGTTGAGGCCTCGACGACGCGTTTCGCGGGGCTCAACCACCTCACCTTCATCCATGATCTGAGATGGCAGGGCCGTGATATGTGGCCGGTGGCACGTGAGAAGCTGAATGCGGCGTCTCCCGATCCCTTCATTGCGAATAATCCCTTCTCCTGGACGCTCTTTGAGGCGTACGGCGCCTATCCCTCCGCCAACGACCGCCACGTCTCGGAGTTTTTCCCGGAGCGCTTCCCCGGTGGGGCATATTACGGTAAGACGCTGGGTGTGGATGCCTACTCGTTCGAGGAGACCATCGCTCGCGGCGACCGCATCTACGCGCACATGCGCGCCCAGGCGCTGGGTGAGGAGCCCCTCGATGACTGGATCTTCGAGCACGCCGCTGGCGAGCACGAGCAACTGCTCAGTATCTTGCGCAGTTTGCGTTTTGATCGCCGTGAGATCTTTGCGGTCAACGTGCCCAACCGCGGCACGGTACCCAATCTGCCACCAGAGGCTATTCTGGAGATCCCGGCGGTCGCCACGGCCTCGGGCCTCTATCCGATGCAGGTCCCGGATTTCTCGGATGTGCTGGCGGCGATCGTGATGCGCAAGCTGGCTGCCATCCGCCTGACGGTCGAGGCGGCGCTCACGGGCGATCGCAGCCTCTTTGTGGAGGCGTTATTGGCCGACGGTGCGGTGACGGATCGGTCAGTTGCGCAGGCCATGCGGGACGAGCTGCTGGAAGCGCACCGGCAGCATCTGCCGAACTTCTTCCCGCAGGATGCTGTGTTGTAGGGACTATATGCACGCGGAAGGGACCAAAGCCTAGGTCGGGAGAGGGTGAAAGGCTTTGGTCCCGCAGATCGCGGAGCATTTTCGAGGAGAGAGTATGGATGAAGTGATGAAAACCCGGTTGTTGGCGGCGCGATCGCAGTTAGTGTCGCATCTGCATGAGGGCATTATGCCATTCTGGACGGCGCGCGGTGCCGATCCAGTTTACGGTGGTTATCTTGTCTGCTATGATGATCAGGGGAACCTGATGGAGGATGAGACGGATAAGCATATTGTCACCCAGACCCGCATGATCTGGGGCTTCTCGCTCTTCAATATGATCGATCCTGAGAACCCGCAATACCGGGAGGCGGCGCGCCAGGGGGTGGATTTCTTCATCGACCACTTCTGGGATGCCGAGCACGGCGGCTGGAACTGGCTGGTAAAACGCGATGGCACGTTGCTCGACGACGGCAAGGTGGTCTATGGTCAGAGTTTCGCGATCTACGTACTTGCGACCTACTACCTGTCCACCGGCGATGAGCGGGGCCTGGACTACGCGGAGCGTACCTTTGATCTGCTGCAGCGCTACTGCGTTGACACAGCTCGCGGTGGCTACTACGAGAACCTGGAGCCCGGCTGGCAGCTCTCGCCCGGCGGGTTCTGTGCCGGGGATCGCAAGTCGCTGGACATCCATATGCACCTGCTGGAGTGCTTCACCGTGCTGGCGCAGGCTTCCGGCAAGGAGATCCACAAGCGCCGGCTGCAGGAGGTCATCGATATCATCCTCACGCACATGATCGATCCCGAGAGCGGCTGCGGCGGCAACCAGTACGATCTGGACTTCAACCCGATTCCGGCGATCGCCATCCGCCGGACGTTCAATGCGGATCGTGAGGGCGGCTCTGTCGAGGTGCCGACCGATACGACGTCCTATGGCCACAATGTTGAGCTGGCTTGGCTATTGGTGCGCGCAGGCGAGATTCTGGGGAAGCCGCGGGATACCTATGGACCTGTGGTCCGCAGGCTCGTGGATCACGCGCTGGCATTTGGACTGGACCACGCGCGTGGCGGCGTCTACCGCGATGGGCCGCATCACGGGCCCGCGCTTGTGACTGACAAGGAGTTCTGGCAGAACGCGGAAGTGCTGGTGGGTTTCCTGGATAGCTTCGAGATCACGGGCGAAGAAAGGTATGCAGAGGCCTTCCTGCTGACGTGGGACTTCGTCCGCAAGCATCTTATCCACTCTCGTCTGGGAGCGTGGATGACGCTGGTCAGCGAGACAGGCGAGGTCCTGGTGCCGGGAATCGGCACGCCGTGGAAAGCGTGCTACCACTCGGGCCGCGCGGTCTACGAGGCGATTCGTCGGCTCGACATGATTCTGGGGCGAGCGAGAGGGCGATAAAGCGAGAAGGCGAGAAAGCGAAGAGGAAGACTAGAGATCTTCCCCCGAATTGGTGGACACTAAGATAAGCGAAGCTCCTGATTGTTAAGATGGGCAGTATGAAAGGCTGTTGTCCCGCAGAACTGGGTGAAAGGGTTCGGGCCCGGGGATTTGGCCAGGGAGAGATTAGGGATATGAAAGCTCTGATAAACGGAAAGGTCCTGACCGTGTCACACGGAACGTTGGACCGGGGGACGGTGCTCATGGACGGTGGGCGCATCGTCGCGGTGGGGACGGACATCGTGGTACCCAAGGGCGCTGAGGTGATCGACGTCAGCGGCAAGGTGGTGACGCCGGGATTGATCGATCCACATTGTCACGTCGGGTTAATGGCCGACGGCGTGGGCTACAATCATGGTGACGTCAACGAGGCGGTTGATCCTATCACGCCGCACGTGCGGGCCTTGGATGCCGTGGATTCGCAATCCCCGGTCTTTGAGGAGTTGTTGGCTGCCGGCGTGACCACGGTACTCACGGGCCCGGGCAGCGCCAACGTTGTGGGTGGGCAGTGGGTCTGTCTGAAGACGTTGCCCAGACCGAGTGTGGATCAGATGGTCCTGATGGCGCCTGCCGGGATGAAGATGGCCCTGGGCGAGAACCCCAAGCGAGTGTACGGTGGGCGCAACAAGGCGCCGTCGACGCGGATGGGTAACGCCGCGGTGCTGCGCGGGGCGCTGGTGGACACGCAGAACTATATGGCCAAGTGGGAGCGCTACAACGAAGAGCTGGCCGATTACGAGCGTGATGTGGCCGGAGGCAAAGAGTCGCCCAAGCGTCCCCAGCCGCCTGCGCGTGACTTGAAGCTTGAAGCTTTGGTGCCGGTGCTGCGCCGTGAGATGAAGGCCCGGATCCACGTGCATCAGGCGAACGATATCCTTACGGCGATCCGCATCGCCGAGGAGTTCGACCTGGATATCACGCTTGAGCATGTGACCGAGGGCTACAAGGTCGCGGAGATCATCGCGGAGAAGGGCATCCCGGTGACGGTTGGCCCCGTCTTCAGCGGGCGTAGCAAATATGAACTGCGCGCCAAACACCATAAGAACCCCGGTGTGCTGCACGCGGCGGGGGTCAAAGTCGCTATCCAGACGGATGCGGCCTCGGCGGTTCAGTATCTGTCCATCAATGCGGCACTGGCCGCGCGCGAGGGCATGCCCGAGGATGAGGCGCTGAAGGCGATCACACTCAATGCCGCGGAGATCATCGGGGTGGATGACCGGGTGGGGAGCCTCGACGCCGGCAAGGACGCGGACATCGTGGTCTTCAGCGAGCATCCGTTTGACTATCGTGCGATAGCAGAGATGGTTTTCGTCGACGGTGAGTTGGTTTATACGCGTTCTGGAGGGCTTTCGTGAATTTCGTTTTCATTATGACGGATACGCAGAATCTGTCGATGGTGGGCGCCTACGGGGATCCCTCCGTGGATACACCGAATCTTGACCGCTTGGCGGCTAGCGGGATCCGGTTTGGTCGAGCGTACACGACGTGCCCCCTCTGCACGCCGGCACGGGGTGGCATCTTCACCGGGCAGTACCCGCAGGTGAACGGGGCTTGGACGAACAACCAAGCGCCCTATGCCAATGTCCCGCTCATGGGTACGATTTTCCGGCACTTCGGGTATCGCGCTGCGTATACCGGCAAGTGGCACCTGGAGGGCGTCAGCTACTACGGCGATGGTGTGCCTGGTGGTGGCTTCGAGCCTGACTGGTGGTACGACGGCAAGCGCTATGCTGAGGATATCGGGCCCGAGATGTTCCACCACTACCGAACCGTGAGGACGGCTGAGGGCCTGCGCGCTGCCGGGTTCACCGAGGACAATATCTTCGGACACCGGGTGGCCAACCGCGCGATCGATTTCCTGAGTCGGGTGGGCGATGAGCCCTTTGTCCTCGGGGTCTCCTTTGACGAGCCTCACGGGCCGTTTGTCGCTCCTCCTGAGTATTGGGAGGCGTGGTCCCGGGACGACTTCTCTAAACCGGCTAACTTCGGGGTGCCCTTGACCGATAAGCCCGCTATCCAGCACGTCCAGCGCGCGGCTTACGGAGAGCCGGATTGGGACCGGGTTGCCGAGGGCAAGATCCGCCACTACGGCTGCAACAGCTATATCGACCGTGAGATCGGGCGTGTGATCGATGCCGTCGAGTCGGTGCACGGCGACGATACGATCATCATCTATACGAGCGATCACGGAGACATGATGCGAGCCCACGGCCTGAGCGGCAAAGGGCCGATGATGTATGAGGAGACGACTCACGTGCCGTTCATCGTACGTGCGCCGAACGGACCGACCGGGGCGGTCAGTGATGCGGTGATCAGCCACCTTGATATTCTGCCGACGATGCTGGAACTCAGCGGGATTGAGATCCCACAGAGTCTCCACGGGGTTAGCTTTGCCCAGATTCTCGATGATCCTGCTGCCGCCGTGCGTCCCTATGCCTTCGTGGGGTTCCACCGGTTCGCCGTCAACCACGATGATTTCGGTGAGTTCTTCCCCATCCGCTGCGTAACGGATGGGCGGCATAAGCTGTCGATCAACCTTTTTGATACGGACGAGCTTTACGATTTGGTAGAGGATCCAGGAGAGTGCACCAACCTGATCTCCAGCCCCACCTATGCGGTTGTGCGTGATGAGCTGCACGATGCCCTGCTTGGGGAGATGGACCGCATCCGCGATCCGTTCCGCTCCTATCGCTGGGGTGATCGCCCGTGGCGTACTGTCCGACATGCGTTCTATCACGGCGGTGCGCGAAGACACCGTCCGGCGGGGTTCCCTTTTGAGCCTACCGGCATAGAGTGGCAAGACTAGCCATAGGAGGCACGATGAAAGACGTCACAGTTGCGATGGTGGCCCTGGGCGGGTACGGGAATACCTACCTGGCCCGCCTGTTCGGGAATGGCGAGCACGGGGGATTCCGGCTGGTCGCCGGCATCGACCCTAATCCCAAGGGCTGTCGCTATCTGGATGCGTTTAAGGAGCTGGAGATACCCATCTACCCCGACCTGGACCACTTCTACGCGGAATCTGCGGCTTCCGCCGGGGCGGATCTGGTGGTGATCGCTGCCCCGATCTCGCTGCATCTGCCCTTAACCCGGACGGCGCTGGCGCACGGCTCGAACGTGCTGTGTGAGAAGCCTGTCACGGCCACGATCCAGGACGCCCTGCAGATGGCGGCAGCCGAAGCGGCTTCTGAGGGTTCTGTGGGGATTGGGTACCAATGGTCGTTTTCCGGCACTATCCAGGCGCTCAAAGCTGATGTGATGGCCGGGATGTTGGGCAGGCCGCTGCGGCTCCGGACCAAAGTGCTCTGGCCGCGCCCACAGTCCTACTACCATCGCAACAACTGGGCCGCGAAGCTCAAGACGGCCAGCGGCAGCTGGGTGCTGGACAGCCCGGTGAATAACGCGACGGCTCACTATCTGCACAACTGCTTCTACGTGCTGGGCGAGAAGCGTGAGACGAGCGCGCGGCCGGTCGAGGTTCAGGCCGAGCTCTACCGCGCGAACGATATTGAGAACTACGATACTGCTGCGGTCCGTTGTCACACCGAGGACGGGGTCGAGATCCTCTTCTACACCGCGCACCCGGTCAACCAGAACATCGGTCCGGTCCTGACCTATGAGTTTGAGAACGCCGTAGTTGAGTACGCGGCGTACGATGCTCCGATGGTGGCGCATTTCAGGGACGGTCGTGTCAAGGACTACGGTAATCCTTTCGCCAATCAGGACAAGAAGCTCTGGGATGCCATCGATGCTGTGCGAAGCGGTGCGCCTTTGGCCTGCAGCATCAGCGCTGCGATGTCGCACACGCTCGCCGTCAACGGTGCTCAGGAGTCCGTGGCGAGCATCGTGGACTTCCCTGATGACCTGGTACGACGCCATGACCAGAACGGCGATGAACTGCTCTACGTTGAAGGCCTGGTGGAGACGCTTGGCCGGTGTTATGATCAGGGCGTGATGCCCTCTGAGCTGGGTGATGTTCCATGGGCAAAGATCGGGCGCGTTGTGGATCTGCGGGACTACCGGCACTACCCCTCTTCGAAAGCTCCCCCGCAATCCTGATAGGATCACTGAGATGAGACCGGGGCGCCGGGCCGCCGCACCCCATTGCGACTTCATGGCTGCAAACATCGGGGTTTTGCTGCTTTCAGCAGCGACCCTGATGTTTGAGATCACCCTTACTCGGCTCTTCTCGGTCTCCCAATTCTATCACTTCGCTTTCATGATCGTGAGCCTGGCGCTGCTGGGCTTTGGTGCCAGCGGCACGTGGCTGGCGCTGTGGCCTACGTGGGGGCGCCTGCCGCGGCATTCGCCGCGGTTGACGCTGGCAGGGCTTGCATTGGGCTATAGCATCACCTGTTTGGGCGCCTATCTTTTCATCAACCGGGTCCCATTCGACTCGTTCAGCATCGCCTGGGACCTACGCCAGGTGGCTCTGCTCTTCCTCCACTACGTCGTCCTTGCGACCCCCTTTTTCTGCAGCGGGGCTGTGCTAAGTCTGTGTTTCACGCTCCGGCAGGACGCCGCCGGCAAGACCTATGCCTACAATCTCATTGGATCTGCGGTTGGGTGTCTATTGGCCCTGGCGATTCCCAACCTTCTCGGCGGCGTGGGGCCTGTGTGGCTGAGTGGTGCACTGGGCGGCATCTCGGCTGTCGTTTTTGTTCGGCCTGCTCAAGGGCCGGGCGACGTCCGCGCGCGGCCTCGCCGGTGGATCATCCTGGGCGGCCTTGGCCTCGCGATCTTGAGCGTGGTGAGGGCGGTCGCGGGTCCTGTGGAAGGTGAGCTGCGTCTCTCCCCGTACAAGGGACTCAGCTATGCACTCCAGATACCCGAGGCCCGGATTGTGCACAGCGCATGGAACGGCTTCTCACGCGTGGACCTTGTCGAGAGCCCCGCAATCCGCTCGTTGCCGGGACTGAGCTACCGCTTCCTCTCAAGCCCACCACCGCAGCGCGGGCTCTTCGTCGACGGCGATGACCTCAGCCCCGTTCTGGACATTCCCTATGCAGGACCAGGTGGCTCGCAGGGCGCTGACTTGGCTTTTGCGGACTATATGCCAACGGCGGTGGCTTACCAGCTCCGTCCCGATGGCCGGGCCTTGGTCCTGGAACCGCGCGGCGGATTGGAGCTGTGGATCGCGCGTGGTCAGGGCATCGCCGATCTGACTGCGGTGGCTGCGAACCCGTTGGTGGGCCTGGCGGCAGACCGCTATGCCGGCCCAGCGCCGGCTGTCGTCTTCGACGATCCGCGCAGCTATGTGCGCCGGTCCGGTCGAACCTATGATGTCGTGACGTTGGCGTTGACCGCACCCTACCGTCCCATTCGCTCCGGCGCCTACAGCCTGGGTGAGGACTACGCCTACACAGTCGAGGCATTTCGCGACACCCTCGGTGTCCTATCGCCGGATGGCATCCTGGTTGTCTCTCGATGGCTGCAGACCCCGCCGAGTGAGTCGGTGCGCGCCTTCGCCTTGGCCGTTGAGGCCACGGCCTCGGAAGGCGGGGGCGGTGATCCGGCGGCTCAAATCGTCGCGTTCCGCGGCTATGCGATGATGACGCTGTTGGTGAAGACACAGCCGTTTTCCACGGATGAGCTCGACGCGATCCGCAGCTTTCTTGATGAACGGGCCTTCGACCTGGTCTATGCGCCGGATATCCGGCTTGAGGACGTGAACCGCTACAGCGTCTTGCCCTCGCCGG
>CAZEXX010000025.1:0-19501 GCA_964516885.1 uncultured Anaerolineales bacterium
TTCTTCAGACATCTCTCTCCTCCTAAGGCTTGACAGTACAGTTGCCCCCGCAACTCTGTGAGATAACAGATCAATAATACGACATTTTAGCAGGATATACAAGCGCACGCAGCCCGATGGGCGCCCGAATTATGAAGACGGGTCTCAATTAAATTGCCAATCGGACTGAATACGGCAAAGTTGTCTTGACAGGCAGCCCAGGGTATTGTATAATCCTGATTAATAAGAGGGGAATGAACCGCCAATGAACTCGCAACTGCTGTCCATCGTTTTGCTTAGTAACCTTCTTGTCATTGTTATTGACAAGGGGGCGTGAACGGTTGGGCAAACCAGGCTAGCACACTGATAACACAAGTGCACACTGAAGCCGCCCAACAGGGCGGTTTCTTCATTTAGTAACGGAAGGTGATCTGTGAATACCCGTAGCAGCCAATCCGGCGCAGTAGTAGCCCTGAAGAACGTCATACAAGTCGGCCAAGTCATTCTTGGTCTGCTTGTCGTTGTCGTTCTCATGATTCTTGGGCTCCTGCTTACCAGCGGGAGCGAGGGCGGGTAGATTGGCGGAGCAGAGCCTAGAACCAGAGTAGCAGTAGGCCGGAATAGCCAGCAAGAACCGCCCAAGAAGGGCGGTTTTTTTATGGAGGAAGAGGAGGAGATCGCATGAAGAAGACCGGTGCAGAGATCGTATGGGAGATGTTCCGGCGGGAAGGTGTGGAGGTGGTCTTCGGCATCCCCGGGGGCGCCATCATGCACACGTACCATCCGCGCCAGGACTACGGAATTCATCACGTGCTGATGCGCCACGAGCAGTGCGCGGCGCACGCAGCCGACGGATACGCCCGTGTATCAGGCAAGGTTGGTGTAGCGATGGCCACATCAGGCCCCGGCGCAACCAATCTGGTGACCGGTATCGCCACGGCATTTATGGACTCATCCCCGATCGTCTGCATCACAGGTCAGGTACCCTCAAGCCTGATCGGCACGGATGCTTTCCAGGAGACCGACATCACTGGTGTCACCCTCCCCGTTACTAAGCACAACTACCTGGTCACCGACGTGGCCGACCTGGCTGCAACCATCCACGAGGCCTTCTACATCGCCCGCAGCGGGCGGCCCGGTCCCGTCCTCATTGATCTTCCCAAAGATGTTCAGATTGCGTCAACCGAGTTTGTCGTCCCCGATGAGGAAGTCAACCTCCCAGGCTATCACCCCGCCGGCGCGGGCGCACCCGAACTCGTCAGAAAAGCCGCAGCGCTGATCAACGAGGCCGAACGCCCCATCATTCTGGCAGGCCACGGAGTCTTGATGTCCAAGGCGATGCGAGAACTGCGCGCCTTCGTTGAGAAGACGGAGATCCCGGTGGCACTGACCTTGTTGGGCAAGGGCGGCTTCCCTGAATCTCACCCGCTGGCACTGGGGATGATGGGTATGCACGGTGAAGCCTACGTCAACCAAGCTATCCAAGATTCCGATCTGATCATGGCCTTCGGTATGCGGTTCGACGACCGCGTGACCGGAAAACTGGATCTCTACACCCCTGACGCACATCGCATCCACGTGGATGCTGACGCCGCAGAACTGGGCAAAGTCGTGGCAGTCGACGTGCCGATCCTGGGCGACCTCCGCCAGGTACTCGAGCAGCTCATCCCGCTGGTAGAGGAAAAATCACACCCGGCTTGGATCGACAAGATCCAGGAGTGGCGCGCCGACAGCCATCGCCGCGATATCCTGAACCGGCCGGAGAACGGGCACCTCGTCGCTGCCCATTTCATCAATGACATTTGGGAAGCCACCGAAGGACAGGCCATCGTCGTGACCGACGTCGGACAACACCAGATGTGGGCTGCTCAATACTATCCCAACGATATCCCCGACTCCGTGGTCACCTCTGGTGGGTTGGGCACGATGGGATATGGACTGCCGGCCGCCATCGGTGCACAGTTCGGCCGGCCGGATCGCGAAGTCTGGGCCATTGCCGGCGACGGCGGCTTCCAGATGACGATGCACGATCTGGCTACCGTGGTGCAGGAGAACCTGCCGATTCGCATCGCCCTGGCCAACAACAACTGTCTCGGCATGGTCCGGCAATGGCAGGAACTCTTCTATGAGAAACGCTACGAAGCCACCATCTTGCTGAACCCCGATTTCGTGAAGCTGGTCGAGGCCTATGGCATTCCGGCGTGGCGCGCAACGACGCGATCAGAAGCCCGGGATGCCATCGCGCAGGCACGCAAGGTGAGCGGGCCGACCTTCATCGAATTCCAGATCGCCAAGGAAGGTGAGGATGGCAACGTCTACCCGATGGTCCCCTCAGGCGCAGCATTGCAGGATATGATCCGGCGTTCACACTCGACCGGTGACGAAGAGTAGGTCGGTAAACCTACCAAGGTCGGTAAACCTACCAAGGGAGAAGAGAAAATGCAGAGCACATTAATTGCCCTCGTCGAAGACAAACCCGGTGTCTTGAACCGAGTTGCCAGCCTGTTCCGCCGTCGCGCCTTCAATATCGAGAGCCTGGCCGTCGGCCATACCGAGCAGCCCGGCGTCAGCCGGATGACCATCGTCGTGGACAGCACCCACACCAACGTCGAGATGGTGGTGCAGAACCTGTACAAGTTGGTCAATGTCATCCAGGTGCACGACGTGACCGATACCCCAGCTGTGTTGCGCGATCTGGCACTCATCAAGGTCAACGCCGATGACCGTGGCTCACGCGCCGAAATCATGCAGATCGTTGAGACCTTCCGGGCGCGTGTTGTGGACGTTAGCCTCGAGGCGCTCATGGTTGAGGTAACCGGGACCGATGACAAGATCAGCGGCCTGCTCGATGTACTGCGGCCCTACGGTATCATTGAGATGGTACGCACGGGTCGTGTAGCCATGGCACGCGGCAGCGGAACATCCATAGGCGATGCGTCCCCTGAGTGTTGACAGGCGTCGCTGCTGGACGTGGCGGACCAACCAGGGATCCGGTTGAAGCAGTCTGAATAGGGACAAGGAGAAGAGATATGGTGAAGATCGATTTTGGTGGTGTCGTTGAAGAGGTCGTGACTCGAGAGGAGTTCTCGCTTGAGAAAGCCAGAGAAGTTCTGCAAGATGAGGTCGTCGCGGTATTGGGTTACGGTGTACAAGGACCGGCTCAATCACTGAATATGCGCGACAACGGCATCAACGTCATCGTGGGCCAGTGGAAGGGCGACCCAGCAGCCTGGGACAAAGCTGTAGCCGATGGTTGGGTCCCAGGAAAAACGCTGTTCGTTCTGGAAGAAGCAATGGACCGGGGCACCATTATCCAGTTCCTGATCTCCGATGCGGCGCAGATGATGACCTGGCCCAGACTCAAACCGCACCTCAAAGAGGGTGACGCACTCTATTTTTCCCATGGTTTCTCGATTGTCTTTGGCGACAGAACAAGCGTCATCCCACCGGATAACGTGGATGTGATCATGGTTGCCCCCAAGGGGTCTGGTACCAGCGTGCGCGCAAACTTCCTGGCCGGCGCCGGCATCAACAGCAGCTTCGCCGTGCATCAGGACTTCACCGGTCGCGCATCCGGACGCGCCATCGCGCTCGGCATCGCCATTGGATCGGGGTATCTCTTCCCCACGACCTTTGAGAAGGAAGTCCATAGCGATCTCACCGGCGAGCGCGGTATCCTGATGGGCGCCCTGGCCGGCGTGATGGAAGCGCAGTACAACGTGCTGCGCAAGCACGGGCACTCGCCCAGCGAAGCTTTCAATGAGACCGTTGAGGAACTCACCCAGAGCCTGATCCGCCTGGTGGACAAGAACGGTATGGACTGGATGTATGCCAACTGCAGCGCAACGGCCCAACGTGGCGCCCTCGACTGGCTGCCCCGGTTCCGCGACGCAGTTGCCCCCGTGTTTGATGATCTGTACGCTAGCGTTGTTTCCGGTGAGGAGACACGTATCGTGCTTGAGGCTAACAGCGCGGATGATTACAGAGAGCGGCTCGGTGCCGAGCTGAAGACGATGCGCGAGTCCGAGATGTGGCAGGCCGGCGCCGCCGTCCGCTCCCTGCGACCGGAAAACTGGGAAGGTTAGACCCAAGGGACAAGGGATACGGGATGCGGGAAAGGGAATAAGGATTTGACTGGCTCAGTCGCCTTATAACCTATCCCCTATCCCTTGGTGCCCTAGCACCTTATCCCTTGCGAACAAGGAGGGGACAAACGAATGGACGAAAGTGGGGTTAGCGACAGTAACCATATCATCGTATTCGATACGACGCTGCGTGACGGAGAACAGTCCCCGGGAGCAGCCCTCAACGTCACCGAGAAACTGGAGATTGCCCGCGTCCTTGAGGCAATGAAGGTTGACGTGATCGAGGCTGGGTTCCCAATCTCCTCGCCGGGCGATTTCAAGGCGGTTCAGGTGATCTCACAGGAGATCCGTGACTGCGTCATCTGCGGCCTGACCCGGGCACGCGAGGGCGACATCGATGCAGCAGCGGAAGCGCTCAAGAACGCAGCGCGTCCCCGCATCCATACCGGGCTGGGCGTCTCCGACGTGCACATACGGTACAAGCTACGCACCACTCGTGAGGGGGCTCTTGAGATGGGCGTCAATGCCGTACGGTACGCCAAGCGATTCGTGGACGACGTCCAATACTACACTGAGGATGCTGGACGCGCTGATCCAGACTACCTTTACCACGTGCTCGAGTCCGTCATCAATGCCGGCGCTACGGTGCTCAACATCCCCGACACCACAGGTTACACAGCGCCTGAGGAGTTTGGCTTGCTCATCCGGGGAATCATGAACAACGTCCCCAACATCGACCGCGCCACTATCTCCGTCCACTGCCACAACGATCTCGGCCTGGCTACCGCGAACACCCTGGCCGGCGTGCGCAACGGTGCCCGCCAGGTTGAGGTCACGATCAACGGCATCGGTGAGCGCGCCGGCAATGCCTCGTTTGAGGAAGTCGTGATGGCACTCAAGACACGCCGGGACTTCTTCGGCATTGACAGCCGGATAGACACCACCAGACTCTATCCGGTCAGCCGTCTGGTCAGCCATCTCACCGGCATCCCGGTGCAACCCAACAAGGCCATCGTCGGCTCAAACGCCTTCGCACACTCGTCCGGTATCCACCAAGATGGCGTGCTCAAGGAGCGCACTACCTACGAGATCATCAATCCACGCGATGTCGGCGTGCCCGACTCCGCCATCATCCTGTCCGCCAGGTCAGGACGTCACGGCCTGCGACACCGGCTGGGCGAGTTGGGTTACGAATTGGACGATGAGAAGTTCGAGAAAGTGTATCACCGGTTCTTGGAAGTCGCCGACAAGAAGAAGACCGTGGAAACGCGCGACTTGGAGGCGATTGTTGCTGACGAGGCTGAGATGTTCTTCGAGGAGACCTATCACCTCGAACACATCCAGATCTCGTGTGGTGACCACAGCATCCCCACCGCTACAGTCCGTATCAAGGGCCCCGATGGGCAGATCTACTGCGATTCCGACCACGGTACGGGTCCGGTCGACGCGGTCTGCCGCGCCATCGACCGGGTCATCGGCGAGCCGAATGACCTCATCGAGTTCTCCATCGAGGCCATCACCGAGGGTATTGACGCCGTCGGGCGCGTGACCATCCGCATTCGAACTGATGAGCCGGTCAACGGAGAGGCACGCACCGTTTTCAGCGGCCGTGGCACTGACAACGACATCGTCGTCGCCAGCGCCAGAGCCTATATGTTCGCGCTCAACCGGCTGATTGCAGCCCGGCGCGAGTCACGTCGAGCTTAGCAGCCAAGAGGGAAAGAGCGATGGAAACCACAGAGACCAAGACGACGTCCAAGACGAACCCGGCCGAACGGGATGAGAAGACGCCTGATCGCCATTGGGAGTCTTTTCCCAAGCCGCGGGGATGGTCGATGGACTGGGACGAGCGCGGGCTGGTGCCCGGGCGTCCCGGCACCGCCAAGGGTAACCTGGAGGCCACTATACCTCCGGGAACCCGATCTTGAAGAACGGCAAGGTGACGTCGTAATGTGAATCAGGCTCGCGCTGGATCACAATCCAGCACTCTGAAGGTGACGGGAGGCAAGGCAAGACTCCTTGCTGTTACCAAGATAGTTTGTCGAATTGCAGCAAGACCATCCGCAGGGGACCAGCCGCGTCGGTCTGACGCCGGCCGGACGCAAGGGAGACATCACGTGGGACATACGCTAGCTGAAAAGATTATCGCCGAACACGTCGTCGGAACGACGGCCGGCGGCGAGGTGCCGCATCTACATCCAGGAGACCTGGTCGAGGTCGCTGTCGACATTGTGCTATCCAATGACATCACCGCCCCCATCGCGTTGCGGGAATTCGACAAGCTGGGTGTCGACAAGGTCTTTGACCCGGACAAGATCGTCATGGTGGCCGACCACTTCGTCCCCAACAAGGATATCAAGTCCGCTGAACAGTGCGCCTTGATGCGCCGGTTCGCACACCGGCAGGGCCTGCCACACCACTATGACGTCGGACGCATGGGAATTGAGCACGTTCTGCTCCCGGAGCAGGGTCTGGTGCTACCCGGCGACGTCATCGTCGGCGCCGACTCGCACACGTGCACCTACGGCGCCTTGGGCGCCTTTGCCACCGGAATGGGATCGACCGATATCGCAGTGGCCATGGCCACCGGCCAGATCTGGATGCGCGTGCCCGAGACGATGCGCTTCATCTATACCGGCGAACTGCAGCCTTGGGTTGGTGGCAAGGACCTCATCCTCTATACCATCGGCCAGATTGGCGTGGGCGGCGCGCTCTATCGCGCGATGGAGTTCGCCGGTCCGGTGATCGACGGGCTTTCGATGGCCGGACGATTCACGATGGCCAACATGGCGATTGAGGCCGGTGCCAAGGCCGGGCTCTTCGGCGTGGACGACACCACCAGACGTTACGTCGACGGCCGGTCCGAACGCCCCTACAAGGTCTTTGCGGCGGACCCCGATGCAGATTACATCACGACGATCGAGATCGACGTGAGCGGCATCCGGCCGCAGGTCTCCTTCCCGCATCTGCCCGAGAACGCACGGCCCGTCGACGAGGCAAACGAGGTCAAAGTCGACCAGTCGGTCATCGGATCCTGCACCAATGGGCGGTTGGAGGACCTCCGCGTTGCGGCACAGATCCTGAAGGGACACAAGGTGCACCCGGACGTGCGCTGTATCGTCCTTCCGGGCACCCAGAAGGTTTACCTAGACGCCCTACGCGAGGGCCTCATCGAGACCTTCATCGTGGCCGGGGCCGTGGTCAGCACCCCCACCTGCGGACCGTGTCTGGGTGGCCACATGGGCGTCCTGGCCGGCGGAGAGCGCGCGATCAGCACCACCAACCGGAACTTCCGTGGCCGCATGGGCCACCCTGACAGCGAAGTCTATCTCAGCGGGCCTGCCGTGGCAGCCGCATCAGCTATTACTGGATACATTGCCAGTCCCGAGGAGATCAAAGCATGACCCAGGGCAAGACGCTACAAGGCAAGGTTTGGAAGTACGGCGACAATATCGACACCGACGCCATCATCCCGGCACGTTACCTGAACATGTCGCTGCCCGAGGAACTGGCCGAGCACTGTATGGAGGACATCGACGCGTCATTCGCAACGAATGTGGAGACGGGCGACATCATCGTCGGCGGCGACAACTTCGGCTGCGGGTCCTCGCGCGAGCACGCTCCACTGGCACTCAAGGGCGCTGGCATCTCATGCGTCATCGCCAACAGCTTCGCCCGGATCTTCTACCGCAACGCGATCAACATCGGGCTACCCATCCTTGCCTGCCCTGAAGCCGTAAGTGACGCGCAGGCCGGCGATGAGTTGCTCGTGAATCTGGAGACCGGAGCGATCACCAACGCGCGGAGCGGCAAGAACTACCGGACATTGCCATTCCCGCCTTTCATCATGGCCATCATCGACGCCGGTGGATTGGTGCCCTACACCAGGTCAAAGCTGCAGGCATAGGGCAGAAGATTGTCAAAGAGACGTTATGTCTGCCGGCGCACACCACGCACGGATGAGTATGTTTGTGCGCGCTGCGGGCCGAAAGGCTTTCATGCTGCCGTACTGTGGCAGCCGCTGTCGTAGTGTAGCAGCCGCTGTCGTAGTGTGGCAGCCCAGGCTTTTGGGGCCTTCCCCGAACCGCGATGATCCCTGTTCGTCGCCAAGCGGGGTCTGGCTTCCAAGTAGTAGTGCGCAGAGTAGAGCGGGCGAGACGCCCGCGGTCCGCAGAGAGCCGCCGGGCATCAGAATGCCTTCGGTCCGCACAGCGGATCGGAGAGGGTGGTTTTCGGAGTAGACGTGATGTTCGCCGGCGCACACCACGCACGGCATGCGGGGCTTTGAGCTCTTGAAGAAAGGAATGGGGCTTATGGGGGGAGAGAGAATCAAGCTATACGATACGACCTTGCGCGACGGCACGCAGGCTGAGGGGATCTCGCTGTCGCTTGAGGACAAGGTCAAAATCGCAGTTCTGCTGGATGAGCTGGGTGTGGACTACATTGAGGGCGGCTGGCCGGGCTCCAACCCGAAAGACGTGGCATTCTTCAAGCGCGCACGAGATCTCAACCTGAAGCACGCCCGGGTCACGGCCTTTGGCAGCACCTGCCGTGTCGGCACGCAACCTGAGGAAGACAGCAACCTCCAGGCGATGCTGGAAGCAGGGACTGATGTGATTGCCCTGGTCGGCAAGAGCTGGACCCTGCACGTCCAGGATGTGCTTCGCACCACCCTGGATGAGAACCTGCGCATCATCCGCGAGAGCACGGTCTACCTCAAGGCTAACGGCAAAGAGGTCATCTACGACGCAGAGCACTTCTTCGACGGCTATAAGGCAGATCCCGACTACACACTGGCAACGCTGGGGGCTGCCGTTGATGGCGGCGCCGATCTGCTTTGCCTTTGTGACACCAACGGTGGTGCCATGCCTTGGGAGATCGAACAGATCATCGGGGAAGTGCGAGAAGCCTTCCCCGACACTGCTTTGGGCATCCACGCGCACAATGACGGCGGCCTGGCAATCGCGAATTCCCTGGCTGGGGTACGCGCCGGCGCAACGCACGTACAGGGCACGATGAACGGCTATGGCGAGCGATGTGGCAACGCCGACCTGTGCACCATCATCCCCAATCTGGAGTTGAAGATGTCACTGGAGGCGCTACCCGAAGGCCAGCTGAAGAGCCTGACGCGCGCTTCCCGCACGGTGACTGCCATCGCCAATCAGGCACCCGACCGCCACACCCCCTTTGTCGGCCTCAGCGCATTCGCGCACAAGGGCGGCCTCCACGTCTCCGCGATGCGCCGCAACGTGCTCAGTTACCAGCACATTGACCCCGAGGCCGTGGGCAACGAATCGCGTGTCGTCATTTCAGAGCTTTCAGGCCGGGGCAACCTGATGACCATGGCCGATGAGCTCGGCCTGAATCACGAGGAGCTCAGAGATCTACCGCAGGTCCTGCAGAAGATCAAGGAGCTTGAGTACAGAGGCTTCACCTTCGAGGGTGCCGAAGCCTCTGTCGAGATGATGCTGTACCGCTCGCGTGAGGGTTACGAATCACCCTTCCGTCTTATCGACTATATGACCATGGTTGAGCATCGGGAGGGACGCGGACTGCTGGCGGAAGCAACTGTCAAGATCCAGGTAGGCGATCAGATCCTTCATACAGTGGCGGAGGGTAACGGCCCCGTCAACGCTATGGACCTGGCCCTGCGCAAAGCGCTGGTGCCCGTCTACCCGTACCTGGCTGACTTCGAACTTGTCGACTACAAGGTGCACATTCTGGACAGCGATGCCGGCACCGGGGCTACAACGCGCGTGTTGATCGACGTTCAAAACGGAGGCCGGCGGTGGAGTACGGTCGGCGCTTCGGCAAACATCATCGAGGCGAGTTGGATTGCTCTGGCGGATGCCGTAGAATACGGGCTGACCATCGCGCATCCATAGCTGGAAAGGCTTGCACACTATGCTGATTCTATCCGAGTCCTGGCAGGCAGCCCACCCTCAGGCCCATATCGGTATCCTTACGATGCGCGATGTGGCCACTCTGGATTATGCGCCCGCTCTGGACGAGCGAAAGGCGGCATTGGAAGCCAAGCTCAGAGAGCAATTCGACGGTCAGACGCGTTCAGCGATCAAGGCGCTTCCAACAATCCAGGCCTACACCCGCTACTACAAACGGTTCAAGAAGACCTATCACGTGCAGCACCAACTTGAGTCCGTCGCCCTCAAGGGACGCGACATCTCGCGGACAGTAGCGCTGGTCGAAGCCATGTTTATGGCGGAGCTGGAAAATCTCCTGCTCACGGCAGGCCACGATCTGGATGCGGTGAGGCAGCCGGTCACAGTACATAGCGCAGAAGGGACGGAATCCTATATCGGCATCGGTGGGCAAGAGCTGGTCCTGAAAGCAGGAGATATGTTCATCGCGGATGCCGAAGGTGTGCTGTCCAGCATCATCTATGGCCCCGACCGGCGCACCAAGATCGGCCCGGAAACCCGGAACGTCCTGTTCACCGTCTATGCGCCGACCGGCATCACCGCGGAGGATGTCGACAGGCACCTTCGCTCCATCCGCGACTACGTACACCTCGTGGCTCCTGAGGCCGAAGTCGAGGAACTCAGTGTTTACAGGGCCGGATCAAGGGACTAGCAGACTCCGGAGAATCGGGGACTCAAGACGGAGAGTCGTGGTCTTCAGTCCTATGATGACATTCAGCAGGCTTGCTGACCAACGCGGTCGCATCTCGGCTGCCCGGGCCGCACGCGGATGAAGTCCAGGTGCTCACGTCGGCAGACCGACCTTGACAGCACCCGATGCATCGGGTTTCCAGACGCAGAACAGCGCTCTGAAGCCCCATTGATGGGGTGCCGCCAACGTCAACGCAGTTGACGCGAGCCTTGGGATTCATCCTTGGGCGGCCAACTTACACTATAAGGAGAACCAATGCACGCAAACATCGTAACCCTCCCCGGTGATGGCATCGGGGTCGAGGTCGTCGCGGAGGGCGTCAAACTCCTCCAGGCAGTGGGCGACGCCTACTGCCACACCTTCACCTTTGGCGAACACCTGATGGGTGGCTGCGCTATCGATGCCACAGGCAATCCACTCCCGGATGAGACCCTGGCAGCGTGCCGCGCGGCTGACGCCGTCCTGCTCGGTGCCGTCGGCGGCCCCAAGTGGTCGGATCCGGCAGCCAAAGTAAGACCGGAACAGGGGCTGCTCGGCCTTCGCAAAGGTCTGGAGCTCTACGCCAATCTACGACCGGTGCAGATCTACCCAATGCTGCGAGACGCCTCCCCCCTCCATCCCAGCAGGCTTGAGGGGGTGGATCTGATGGTGGTCCGTGAGCTGACCGGTGGCATCTACTTCGGCAATCGACAGGAAGCTACCGACGACGACCTCGTCGCCTATGATACGATGATCTACTCGGCACCTGAGGTCGAGCGCATCACGCGCAAGGCCTTTGAGCTGGCCCGGCTGCGGCGCAAGCACGTGACCTCGGTCGACAAAGCCAACGTGTTGGCAAACTCACGTCTATGGCGCCGGGTCGTCACCGAGGTCGCCAAGGACTACCCGGACGTAACCCTCGAGCATATGCTCGTCGATTCCGCCGCAATGCACCTTCTGCGCCGGCCCTCAGATTTCGACGTCATCGTGACCGGCAACATGTTCGGCGATATCCTGACTGATGAAGCCTCGATGTTAGCCGGCTCTATGGGCATGCTCGCGTCGGCCTCACAGGGCGCCGGCAGCAACGGCGTCTACGAGCCGATTCACGGCAGCGCACCGGACATCGCCGGACAGGGCATCGCGAATCCGCTGGCCACCATCCTGAGCGTCGCCCTTCTGTTGCGCTACTCGCTGAACCTACTGACGGAAGCACAGGCCGTGGAAGATGCGGTGTTGAGCGTCCTGGAACAGGGATACCGTACGCCGGATATTGCCGGAGGCGGCGCCAGTGTGGGCACCGTCGAGATGGGGAATCAGGTCGTCGCCGCCCTAGGGCGCGCACTCCAGGCCCAACGCGCCTGAACCAAACCAAGCACCCGTGACCTCGCGCCACCTGCCCTTCGGGACAGGCCCGGACGGCTATGCGCTTGCGCGCGCGGGCGCTCCCTTAGAGAAGACAAGAAACAGGAGGACATATGCGCAGCGATCTAGCAAAAAAGGGATTCGAACGTGCACCACATCGAAGCCTATTCTACGCTAATGGGTTGACCCCTGAGGAGCTCAACCGGCCAATCATCGCCATTGCCAACGCTTACAACGAGATCGTGCCCGGCCACACCCACCTCGACAAGATCGCCAAGGCCGTGAAGGCCGGCGTCCGGATGGCCGGGGGCACGCCGCTGGAGTTCAACGTCATCGGGGTCTGCGACGGCATCGCGATGGGACACCGTGGCATGCATTACTCGCTCCCCAGCCGCGAGCTGGTGGCGGACTCGGTGGAGTCCATGGTGGTGGGACACGCCTTCGATGGTGTCGTCTTCATTCCCAACTGCGACAAGATCGTGCCGGGTATGCTGATGGCCGCAGGGCGGGTCAACATCCCGTCGATCTTCGTGAGCGGCGGCCCCATGATGGCCGGACGCTACGCCGGTGAGGATATCGATCTCAAGACCATGTTTGAGGCCGTCGGTCGCTACCAGGCCGGCAAGATAGCCGAGGATGAGCTGAATGAAATGGCATTCGCCGCCTGCCCGGGTTGCGGTTCCTGCGCCGGCCTCTTCACGGCCAACACGATGAACTGCCTCACCGAAGCGCTGGGGATGGGGCTGCCCGGTAACGGCACGATCCCGGCGGTCACCGGAGCGCGCCTCCGCCTGGCCAAGATGGTCGGGATGCAGATCCTAGAGCTGGTGGAGGAGAACGTACTGCCGCGGGACATCATGACCCTGGCAGCTTTCGAGAACGCCATCGCCACGGATATGGCGATCGGTGGATCAACCAACACCGTGCTGCACCTGCCGGCCATCGCCAACGATGCCGGCGTCAAGCTGCCATTATCGCTCTTTGACGAAATCAGCAATCGCACGCCCTACATTGTGAAACTCAGCCCGTCCGGCCCGCACCACATGCAGGACCTCGACGAGGCCGGCGGCATCGCCACCGTGATGGCACAGCTGCTGGAGAAGGAGCTGATCCACGGGGATCTGCCGACGGCGACCGGAAGTACCGTGGCAGAGAACGTGGTCGGACTCAAACGGCGGACCGACGTCATTCGTACCACCGATGACCCGTACAGCGCAAACGGCGGCATCGCCATCCTTCGCGGCAACCTGGCTCCCGATGGCGGCGTCGTCAAGGCAGGGGCTGTTGCCCCCAAGATGATGCAGCACAAGGGACCGGCCCGCGTCTTCGATAGCGAGGAAGATGCACAGCGCGCCATCCTCAACCGCGAGATCAAGGCGGGCGACGTTGTCGTCATCCGCTACGAAGGTCCTCGCGGCGGCCCCGGGATGCGCGAGATGCTGATGCCCACCTCCTCACTGGCGGGGATGGGGCTCGACAACGACGTCGCGCTGCTGACCGACGGACGCTTCTCCGGTGCCACCCGCGGCTCTGCTATCGGCCACATCTCCCCAGAGGCAGCAGCCGGTGGTCCCATCGCCCTGGTTGAGGAGGGCGACCTGATCGAAATCGACATACAGGCACGCAGCCTGACGTTGCACGTGTCGGATGAAGAGCTCGATCGTCGCCGCCAACGCTGGACCTGCCCGCCCGCCAAGATCCAGACGGGATATCTCGCACGCTACGCTGCCCACGTCACGTCCGCCAGCGAAGGCGCTGTGCTCAAGTAGTCATCAAGGACACGGGCACACGGGTGTGCCCGTGTCCCTGGCTTGGTCTTATCACCCCACAAGGAGCTCACAGAAAATGGCAATTGAACCGACTGAAGTCATCTGGTTTGACGGCAAGTTCGTACCCTGGGATCAGGCAAACGTCCACCTCTCAGCTCACGCATTGCACTATGGCTCCAGCGTCTTTGAGGGCATTCGCGCCTATGATACCAAGGGCACGGCCTCTATCTTCTGCCTGGACGCCCATATCCGCCGCCTCTTCGACTCGTGCAAGGTCTACCGCATGCCCATTCCCTTCACGGCCGACGAGCTCAGGCAGGCGTGCATCGATGTGGTCAAGAACAACAACCTGAAGTCAGCCTATGTCCGCCCGCTGGTCTTCAGGGGCACCGGTGCGATCGGTGTGGATCCCCGGGCCAATAAGGTCCACGTCGGCATCTTCACCATCTACATGGGCGCCTACCTGGGGCCGGAGGCTTTGGCCCAGGGTGTGGACGTCTGCGTCAGCTCCTGGAATCGCCTGGGCCACAACGTATTCCCGGCGGCAGCCAAGATCGGCGGGCAGTACATCAACTCACAGCTGATCAAGATGGAAGCTGCGGAAAACGGCTACGCCGAGGGCATCGCCATTGACGGCAACGGCTTCGTCAGCGAGGGCAGCGGCGAGAACATCTTCCTGGTTCGAGATGGCGTCATCACAACCCCGCCGTTGGCCTCCAGCATCCTCCGTGGCATCACGCGCCAGTGCGCCATCACGCTGGCTGAGAACCTGGGCTATACCGTCAAGGAGGAGTTCATCCCTCGCGAGATGCTCTACATGGCCGACGAGCTCTTCTTCACCGGCACGGCAGCGGAGATCACTCCCATCCGCTCGGTCGATCGCATCGACATCGGCTCCGGGCATCGCGGCCCGGTGACGAAGGAGTTACAGGATGCCTTCTTCGGCCTGGTCGCGGGCGACAACGAGGACAAGTACGGCTGGCTCACCCCAGTAGGCTAGCTCCGCGCACAGATCGAGAATACAGAGCGGGGGATGCAGCGGCACATGCCGGTGTATCCCCCGCCACATTCTACCCAAACCCCATCATCGCGCACTCCGCGCGGCTCGGGCTCAAAGAAGCATGGTGCTCCCCCGCCTGTTGTAGATGCGCCGCGCCGCAGACGGCGTTGTGGGCCGTCCTCCACAAGAACACACTCTCCACAGATCGAGGTCCCTCGCTGTGTTCACGGGATAGCGAGGAGTGTGTGGCATCCCACTGCAAATGCAGCGGCCCCAATCTCCAGGTCGGATCTAACTCCCAATGAGGGAGTCCAGCAGATCTATCGAGCTGGCACCCAGATACGCGATCAGGACAAACTTCACAATCTTGCCGACCCAGACGACCAGCATATAGGTGGTCACCGGGATTCCCGACATGCCGGCAATAATGCCGGCGACATCGAAGAAGGGATTGGGGACTGCGGCCAAGACAAAGAGCGCAAGGAGGCCATAACGGTCCATCCAACGCTTAAACCGCTCGTGCATATCGCGGTTCTCGATGATGGCCTGTCCCCCCATGCCGGCAAGGTAGCCGGTCAGCTCGCCAATGGTCGCACCGGCCGCCGAGATCACCCCGACAAGGATCGGATTGAGCACCCCTCCGCCCACAAAGGCTGCCATCATCGTCGGCACCGGCAGCACAATGGTAGCGTTGCCGATGATGCTGATCAGGAAGAGTCCCGCATACCCGTACTCCTTGACGTCCTGCAGACGGTCACGCAGAAGATAGACAACAATCGTGATAGCAACCGCCAGGATCAGCCCCGCGATTCGCAGGAGCTGTCTCTTGCCCCGCTTGGGCTCGGAGGATGTCGCATCTGCTGTTGGTTCATCAAACACCGGTTCGTCCGCCACGGTCCCTCCCGCTGTGGTGTCTCTTGGTCGCTCGTCACTCCGCCCAACAGGCCTGACCCATTCTACTGGAGGTGCGGGATTCCGCCACAAGGGTATCCCGTGCTATAATGGAATTGGTGAGCTGTACCGAGGGGCAAAGCCGAAGCCGGCTCCGTCGCAGTCGACGTTTGGCACTTGCAGGTGCTGAGGGCTTGAGTCTGACTTGCCGAGGCGCTTTGTAGCGCTTTCTGGAGGACATGCTGATGCCGGCGATCACACTATCCCGCACATTAGGCAGTCTTGGGACCGAGATTGCACGCAGCCTTGCCGATGGCCTGGGCTATCGAATGATGTGGCGCGAGGTCATCAATGAGGCTGCCTGCCGTGCCTGCACGCCCGAGGTCGCGCTGGCGGTCATCGACGATTTGGGCCTGCTCGGGCTGCGTCCCTCCGGCAAAGCCCAGCGCGCCTACCTTCAGAGCGTGCGACAAGTCATCGAACAGCTGGTCGCCGAGGGCGGCGTCATTATCGTCGGCAGAGCCGGGCAGATCATCCTGCGCGGCTATCCCAATGTACTGCACGTCCGCATCACAGCCCCCTTAGCCCTTCGTATTGAGCGCGTAGCAGCCCGGCACACCATATCCGCCGCCGCGGCCACAGCGCGCGTTGAGTCCAGCGACCGCACCCGCAGCACCTACGTCCAGCGCCATTACCACGTCGATTGGAATGGCCCGAAGCTCTACGACCTTGTCATCAATACCGAAACCATCCCCGTCCAGCTCGCAAGGGACCTCATCGCCCGGATCTGGGAACAGCGAGTGCAAACAGCCTCAACATCGCCATCGCCGAGCTAACGCACGACGCACTGAGAAAGGAAACACCGTCTTGAGCGAACCCGACGAAACCCAACCAGCCTTCGCCCATCCATCAGAAGAAGCCTTCGCCCGGATACTGGACTACTACGGCGTCGAGTGGCAATACGAACCGGACACCTTTGTCTTGAGGCAAGACAACCAGGGAAACACATTGGAAGCGTTCGCACCCGATTTCTATCTGCCGCAGCAGGATCTCTACATCGAACTCACAACGCTGCGCCCCAAGTTGATCAGACACAAGAACCGCAAGATCCGGCACCTGAAAGAGCTCCACCCCGAGATCAACATCAAGCTCTTCAAACGGCGCAACATCCGCGATTTGATGATCAAGTATGGTATTGATGAGGAAGCCCGCAAGATCATGGATCGAGAGGCCCAATGAGCAAGAAACAGACAAGGTCCGAATGGTATCCACTGGAAGCCTATGGAGAACTCGCCGACGGCATTCAGAGAGTGCTCATCCCGGCAGACCGCATCAAGAGCCGTGTGCTTGCGATGGGCCAGGCTATCTCCCAGGACTACCGGGAACGCCGCCCCTTGTTGGTCGGTGTGCTGAAGGGCGTCGTGCCCTTTATGGCAGACCTGCTCCGATCCATCACCATCCCGGTGGAAGTGGACTACATGGCCGTCGCCAGCTATAGCACCGAAGCGCGCAAAAACGGCATGGTCCGTCTGGAGAAAGATCTCAGCTTGCCCATCACAGGACGCCACGTGCTCTTTGTGGAAGACATTATCGACACCGGCCTGACCCTGAACTATCTGCTGCGGTCGTTGAGAACGCGGGATCCGGCCAGCCTGGACGTCTGCGTGCTTTTCAACAAGCCACAGGGCCGGTTGATCGACATCCCCATAAAATACAAAGGATTCGATCTGCCGGATCTGCTCGTAGTAGGGTGCGGACTGGATTTCAGGGAACGGTATCGCAACCTTCCCTTTGTGGGATTGCTCAAGCCCGAGGTCTTCCAGAACGACGTGGAGAGCTAGCCCAATAGAGAAACCGCAGTTCGAGCACGGGTGCTCGAACTGCGGCCTGTGTCACCCCAAAAAAGAAGGGGTCCCAAGTAACCTTCTTCTCCTGCTTTCACCTTTCTTTCGACCTTTGATCTCTCTCTTCTCGTCTCTCGACATTAAGAGTCTTGTCCGGTCTACTTGTCTTCTCTCCGCTCCACTTCCTTGATTCTCCTTTGATGTTGCCTTGTCTTCAGCACCATCTCCGGTTCTTCGTGGAAGCTTCTACGCTTTGAGATTGCCTGTGCTTTTGATCTGTTCTGATTACCTTTAGGCTGTTTCGCCTTATGCAAGGTTAATCAGTTCACTTCTCCAGCTTCGGCTTTGGTAAAGTCAGGGTCCAATCACTCGGGACTCCCTAACCCTAAGGAGGACTGCTCCCCTCGTTAAGGCAACTATAGTATACCAAAGATACACGTCCTTGTCAATGCCCGTTGGGACCCGAGCGTATTCCAGAATGGGGCGAATGCCCAAGAGTGACCCTCTTGCTGGACCGCCAAACTGCCTCCTACCTACTTCGGAAACGGCCCCGCTGTCCGCTGGGGCCGGTGTCCGCCCCGAGCAGAACGGTGTACGCCGGCGAACATGACGTCTATTCCAGAAATAATCAACTACGCTATCCGCTGGAGCCGGCGTCCCTCTGCGGACCGCGGGCGTCTCGCCCGCTCTTCGTGTCCCATTTTCGTCCTGCGTGGTGGGCGGCAGACCATGGGATCTACTTCGAGAATAGCCCCTCGCACCGTCGACCAGGTGGTCGGGCTGACAACTCATCCGCGTTGAGGGGAGCCCAACCCACAAGGGGTCTGCATGTAGGCCGGGCTCCCCTTCGAGGACAAGCTGTCGTGCCGGGCTATCTGGCGGCCTCTGCTCGCCGCATTTTCGTTCTCCGTGGTGTGCCCGAGCGAACGTGTCCTCGATTCCTAAACACGCCCTTCGAATCCGGAGAAACCCCGGTTTGACTGTATCAAATCCACTACTAGACTTGTAGTCTACTGATGCGAGGCTGCATTCTGTCGCCGGCAGTATGTCCAACCGGGAGGGATTACGATGAGCGCGAAGGTTCTGATCTATGGTGCCGGCCCACTTGGCACTCTCTTTGCCGCCCGGCTTCAGCAGGGCGGCAACAACGTGTCGCTTCTGGCTCGTGGTCGGCGCTTAGCCGATCTCAAAGAATATGGGGTTGTGCTCCACGACACCCTCTCCCACGTTGAGACAACAACCCACGTCGACCTCGTGGAACAACTCGCGCCCGAGGACACCTACGACTTGGTTCTGGTCATCATGCGCAAGAACAACGCCCTCGACATCCTGCCGATCCTTGCGGCAAACAGACAGACACCGAACATCCTCTTCCTCACAAACAACGCGGCCGGGCCAGGCGCCCTGGCTGAGGCCTTGGGAGCATCTCGCGTGCTAATCGGGTTCCCAAACTCAGCAGGCTACCGAGAAGGCCACGTTGTCTATTGCTTGACCGGCACTGAAGAGGATCCTGCCATAGTCCCGTTCGGCGAAATCAACGGGAGGATCACGCCCCGCGCGCTATACGTCGCGCGCATCCTAGAAAGCGCCCCGGGGTTCGATACGGAAGTGCGTACCGATATGGATACCTGGCTCAAATACCACGTCGCGCTTCTGATGCCTTCACTGGCACCGGCCCTCTATATGTGCGGCACAGACAACTACAGGATGGCACGCACCCGGGACGCCGTCGTCCTCGCCGTCAGGGCGATCCGAGAGGGATTCCGCGTCCTGCAAGCCCTGGGCTACCCCATCACACCCAAGCGCTTCCGGCCTTTCACGTGGGTACCGGAACCCATCCTTGTGCCCTTTGTCCAGAAGCTGATGGCTGATCCCAAGATGGAGACGGCCATGGTCAAGCACGCCGAATCAGCTCGTGACGAGATGAAACACCTGGCCGATGAATTCCTCGTGTTGGCC
>CAZEXX010000025.1:19601-23115 GCA_964516885.1 uncultured Anaerolineales bacterium
GCTTTGCGTGAGACAATTCCCCCGTAGAATGACCTGACGTTGGAACAGGCATTCAGACAGCGAGGACTATCCGTGAATATCCCCCTAAAACGCTATTGGGATCTGCTGGCAAGGCATATCATGCCCCAGAAGGGGCCGTTTGCCCTGCTCGCGATCCTCCTGCTCAGCAGCATCGGGCTCCAGGTCGTCACGCCTCAGATTATGCGTCGCTTTATCGATGCTGCGCAAAGCGGCGCTGAGGCGCGCGTGTTGGCAGGCGCCGCGGTCCTCTTCATCGGCCTGGCGATCCTCCAACAACTCCTGGCGATTGGCGCCTCGTACTATGGGGAAAGCGTGGCCTGGACGGCGACAAATGCCCTGCGCGCTGAGCTGGCCCGCCACTGTGTGAATCTGGATATGAGCTTCCACAATAACACCAGCCCCGGCGAGCTCATTGAGCGTATCGACGGCGACGTGGGTGAACTCTCCAACTTCTTCTCACAGCTGGTACTGCGCGTGATAGGCAATCTCATCCTGCTTGTGGGTATCGTCATAGCCCTCTTTCTTGAGGACGTGCGGCTGGGCATTGCTATCGCCATCTTTGCCGCCGTGGCCCTGGTCGCACTCAACAAGGTGCGTGGACTCGCTGTACCGCACCAGAAAGCCTTCCGCCAGGCCATGTCAGAGCTCTTCGGGTTCCTGGAAGAACGTCTGGCGGGCACGGAGGACATCCGGTCCTCCGGCGCCGTGGACTTCGTGCTGCAGGGCCTTTACAAACTCCAGTACAAGATCTTCACCCACTGGATGCGGACCTCGCGCAAGTTTCTCATTGTGCGCATCGTGGGCGGCGGTCTGATGGCGATCGGCAACACGCTGGCGCTTGTCGCCGGGTTCTATCTATTCCGCGCCGATTTGGTGACCATCGGCACGGCCTACCTCATCGTTCACTACATCAACCTGTTGGGGCGCCCAATCCGCGAGCTAACCCAACAGGCCGAAAGCATCCAGAATGTGGGCGCCGCGACCGAGCGTCTGGCCGAGCTGCGTGGGATTGAGAGCAAGCTGCAAGATGGCCCCGGCGCAACACTCCCGGACGGCCCCCTGGCCCTCCACTTCGATGGTGTCGACTTCTCCTATGTAGAAGAGGAGCCGGTCCTCCAGGACATCACCTTCAAGCTCGAACCGGGCACCGTGTTGGGGCTGCTCGGCCGCACCGGCAGCGGGAAGACCACCCTCGCCCGGCTGGTCTTCCGGCTCTATGACCCGAGGGACGGCGCCATTCGCCTGGGTGACACCGATGTCCGTGATCCCCGGCTCAAGTACCTGCGGCGGCGCGTGGCACTGGTGACACAGGACGTGCAGCTCTTCCAGGCAACCGTGCGCGACAATCTGACCTTCTTCGACCGCACCGTCTCCGATGACCGCATCCAGACGGTTATCGAGCAGCTGGAGCTATCCGAGTGGTATGCGTCTCTGACCGAGGGTCTGGACACCAAGCTCGAGACCGGCGGTCGTGGGCTCTCGGCCGGCGAGGCACAGCTCCTCGCGTTCACCCGCGTTTTCCTGCGTGACCCGGGTTTGGTCATACTGGACGAGGCATCGTCGCGTCTTGACCCAGCCACAGAGCAGCTCATCGAGCGTGCAGTGGGCAAACTTCTGCGAGACCGCACAGCCATCATCATCGCACATCGTCTCGGCACCGTGCAACGCGCCGACAACATTATGATTCTCAAGGATGGACATACTGTCGAGTATGGTAATCGTGTGGCGCTGGCAGCGAATCCTGATTCCCGCTTTGCCCACTTGCTGCGGACAGGGATGGAGGAAGTACTCGTATGAGTGACAACACAGTGCCAAACGGGGACGTTCACACACTTCCGACCTGGCGCGTGATCCTGGATATGATCCGCTACCGATGGAAGATCTGGCTGCTGAATCTGGGTGCGATGCTGATCCTGATAGCATTTTGGCAGATTCCCGGGTTTATTATGGCCGAGTTTTTCGATCTGCTCTCAGGCGATGCCACCACAGACTGGAACGTATGGACGCTGGTGGGCTTTCTAGTCGCATGCGAGGTCGGGCGGGTCCTAGGTATCTTTGGCCTGATCAACACCAACGTCCCCTTCTTCATAAATACGATGACACTGCTGCGCAAGAACCTGCTTATGCACGTTCTCAAGCGTCCCGGGGCTTCGGCGCTCCCCGACTCTCCCGGTGAGGCCATCAGCCGTTTCCGCGGAGACGTTTTTGAGATATCGCTCTTTGCTTTGTGGATCAACGACATCCTGGGGATGCTGGCCTTCGGTGTTGTGGCCATCTTCGCCATGGTCACTATCGACGCTCGCATCGCGCTCCTGTCTATGATCCCCTTCATCCTGGTGGGAATCATGGCGAACGGTGCCACACAACGCATCGAGAAATATCGGCGAGCATCACGCAAGGTCTCAGGCATTGTGACAGGCTTTATCGGCGAGTTCTTCGGCGCCATCCAGGCCGTCAAAGTCGCGACAGCCGAAGAAAGCGTGCTGCAACGCTTCGACGAGATCAACGCCGAGCGGCGCAAGCTGGTCATCAAGGATCGACTCTTCCACGCCATCTTGCGCTCGCTCTTCCGCAACGCCGCAAACCTGGGCACGGGTATCGTCCTGATCCTGGCGGGACAGTCGATGAGTGAGGGCACCTTCACGGTCGGTGACTTCTCCCTCTTCGTCTTCCTGCTGGGCGGCATCAGCGAATTAACCACCTTCTCCGGTCTGCTGATGGCACGCTACAAGCAGATCGGTGTCTCAGTGGAGCGCATGGGACGCCTGATGGAGGGAGCCCCTCCCGAGGCACTGACGGCATTCAGCCCCGTCTACATGGATGGCAATTTCCCCGAGGTCGTCTATCCGGATAAGCAGCCAAGTGATCACCTCAAGATACTGGAGGCTGTTGGGCTGACCTATCACTATCCGGACACTGCCAATGGTATCGAGGACGTTGATCTGGTGCTCAAGCCGGGCACGCTCACAGTCGTCACAGGGCGCATCGGCTCAGGCAAGACCACGCTGCTGCGAGTGCTCCTGGGACTCCTCCCAAAGGACGCCGGGGAGACGCGCTGGAACGGCAAGGTTGTGGAAAGCCCTGCCGACTGGTTCACACCACCGCGCTGCGCCTACACGGCGCAGGTGCCCCGCCTCTTCAGCGACCCGCTGCGTGACAACATCCTGATGGGCCTTGACAAGGACAACGCTGCCATTCTGTCGGCCGTTCGCATGGCCGTGATGGAGTACGATCTGCAGGAGTTCGAAGAAGGACTGGATACCAAGGTGGGCCCCAAGGGCGTGAAGCTCTCCGGTGGGCAGATCCAGCGCACGGCCGCGGCACGGATGTTCGCTCGCGAGCCGGAGCTTCTTGTCTTCGACGATCTCTCCAGCGCCCTCGATGTGGAGACCGAACGCACCCTCTGGGAACGCATCTTCGAGCGCCCGGAGGTTACCTGCCTCGCCGTCTCACACCGCAGGGTCGCCCTGCGGCGGGCCGATCACATCATCGT
>CAZEXX010000026.1:0-4027 GCA_964516885.1 uncultured Anaerolineales bacterium
CGTCATGTTCGCTGGCGCACACCACACAACACGAAATTAGCGCGAAGAGGCCGCCAGATAGCCGGGCACGACAGCTTGTCCCCGAAGGCGAGCCCAACCTACGTGCAGATCTCATGTAGGTTGGGCTGTCTAGCCCGACCATCTGCTCAACAGCTCAAGATGCTATCTTCGAAGTAGACGCTGTGCGCTAGCGCACATCACGCAGCACGAAAATGCAGCGCGAAGAAGGCCCTAAAGCCTGCAGCCAAGCCTTTAGGCCCGGGAGCAGAAGGTTATTTTCGAAGTCGACGTTATGCTGATTCCGCTGACGAGAGTTAGTGTGCAGTTAGCATCGATCAGTAATCAAACTAGACGGGAGCCGGCGCACACCACGCAGGTATGAGAATGCGACGCAAAGAAGGGCCAAGGCCTGGGCTGCCACACTACGGCAGCGTGAAAGCCTTTGGACCCGGGAGCGGAAGCTATTCTCGTAGTAGCCCAAACAGCGCCTCTGCGTTGGCTGTGGTGGCCTCTGCGATTTGCTCCACCGTGAGGCTCTTAAGCTCGGCGATGCGCATGGCGATGAGCGGTATGTAAGCCGGCTCGTTGCGCCGACCGCGGTGGGGTTCCGGTGTGAGGTAGGGCCCGTCGGTTTCCAGGAGCAGACGACCCAGTGGAACTGCGCGGGCCACCGCGTGAAGGTCCTGAGCTCTCCTGAAGGTGACGGGGCCATCGATGCCGATGTAGAATCCCAGATCCAACACGTCCTGCAGCAGCTCCGGGCCGCCGGAATAGCTGTGCAGGACCCCGCGCGCGCGGGGGTTGTCCCTCTTCCACGCACCGAGGATCTCGAGCGTGTCCTCGTGGGCTTCCCGGTCGTGGACAACAACCGGAAGGTCGAAGTCCGTGGCCAGCGCAAGTTGGTGGCGCAGTACGTCGCGTTGCACGTCCGGCGGAGCACAGTACCAGCCACGGTTCTTCTTCTTGGGCCAGTAGTAGTCGAGCCCGATCTCGCCGATGGCGACCACCCGCGGCTGGGACGCCAGGCCTGCCAGCGCCCTAAGCACGTCATCCGTGAGCGTTTGGGCTGACGTGGGGTGGATTCCCACGGTTGCGTAGAGGCTGCACGCAGTATCCCGGTAGGTGGCTGCCAGACCGGCGGCAGCAACGCTGTCCTCCAGTTTCGTGCCCGGCACGATCGCTGTGTGCACGCCGGCGGCGGCAGCTCGATCCAGAACGGCCATTAGGTCATCCTTGTACTGTGAGAGCTGCAAGTGTACGTGAGTGTCGATCATTGTCGTCTTTTCCTTTGCTGCGTATTCCCTAGATTATAGCGTCTGGCTAATCTATTGCATATACCGCGCCAATGCATTTCTAATACTGGTGTGTTATAATCCCGAGGTAATTGCAGTGTTAGTAGGGTCGATCAAGCTATTCCTTGGCGAGTATTCGTCAGGTACAACTACAAAGGACCGGCATTCAGCGGCGACGCCTGTTGGGGATAGGGCAGAGCACGGTCGGCACACTTCGTGGTGCTGAGGGCGTTATCGCTGTCGTCAGTCGATTCCGTGGGGAGGAATACAATGTTACCATGGTTCAATATGCAGGATCAGAATACCGAAGAGTTGGTGCGTCAAATCCCGGATGAGGTCCCGATTCTGCCTCTGCGGAATACAGTGGCTTTTCCCTACATTGTCATGCCCTTGGCCGTCGGAATCCCGCGATCAGTTCGGCTGATAGAGGAAGCTGACAAGAGCGGGCGCATCGTCGGACTGGTGGCGATGACTGATTCCTCCGTTGAGGTCCCTGATTCTTCTCAGGTGCATCAGGTCGGCACAGCTGCCATCATTCACCGGATTATGAAGTCAGATGATGGCACGTTGACGGTCTTCATCCAGGGCCTGGAGCGCTTTCGTGTTGTGGAATGGACTTCTGAGGAGCCCTATCTTCGAGCGCGCATCGAGGTGTCGCCCGACGTTGTCGAGGAGTCTATCGTTGAAGAGGCTCTGCGACGGAACCTTTTGGACATCGCCACGCGACTCGCCGAGCTGATTCCACAGTTCCCGGATGAGGCCATCCGCTTCATCCAACAGCTCAGCGACTCCCGTCTGTTGGTCTACCTGATCGCCTCCAACATGCGCGTTGAGATGGCCGAGGCCCAGCAGTTGCTGGAGACCGATCATCTTTCCAAGAAGATGGAGTTGCTGATCCGCGTGTTGACCCACGAATTGGATGTCCGCGAGGTCGGGCAGCAGATTCAGGAGAAGGCGAAAGAGGAGATCGAGAGGAACCAGCGTGAGTATTACCTGCGCCAACAGCTGGATGCCATCCGCAAAGAGCTTGGTGAGGGAGACGACGGCAAGCAGGACGTTGAGGACTACCGCGTCAAGATCGAGGAAGCCGGCTTGACCGATGAGGCGAAGGAAGAGGCGATGCGTGAGCTGGCGCGTCTGGAGAAGATGCCGCCTCAGGCCGCCGAGTACTGGGTTATCAAGACCTATCTTGACTGGCTGACCGCGCTTCCCTGGCACGTCACGACTGAGGATAATCTGGAGCTTGGGAATGCCCGTGACGTGCTTGAGGAGGATCACTATGACCTCGAGGATGTCAAGGAGCGCGTTCTGGAATTCCTGGCAGTTCGGAAGCTACGCCATGAGCGCGGCCTGGATGACGACACGTCACCGGATCTTCAGGGGCGCAAGGTCGAGGGAATGGGCGCCATCCTGGCGCTCGTGGGGCCTCCCGGTGTGGGCAAGACCTCGTTAGGACAGTCGATTGCCCGCGCCCTGGGCCGCGAGTTCACGCGGATGAGCCTGGGCGGCATGCGCGACGAGGCCGAGATCCGCGGTCACCGGCGCACCTACATCGGCGCGATGCCGGGCCGGATTATGCAGGCCATCAAGCGTGGTGGTGTCAAGAACCCGGTCTTTATGCTCGACGAGGTGGACAAAATCGGCTCTGACTGGCGGGGGGATCCCTCCTCGGCGTTGCTGGAGGTGCTTGACCCGCAGCAGAACCACGCGTTCCGCGATCACTATCTGGACGTGGACTTTGATCTGAGCAAGGTGCTCTTCATCTGTACGGGCAACACGACGGCGACTATCCCTGCTCCGCTGTTGGACCGTATGGAGATCATCAATATCGACGGCTACACAGAGTACGACAAGGTGCACATCGCGCGGCAGTATCTAGTGCCGCGCCAGCTGCGCGTGAATGGGTTGCTCGAAGACGAGATCGAGTTCTCTGACGATGCACTGCGGACCTTCATCCGTGATTACACGCGGGAGGCCGGCGTACGACAGCTCGAGCGCACGATCGGCAAGGCTTGCCGCAAGGTCGCCACGCTGGTCGCCGAGGGCAAAGGCACCGATGAGGAGGGGCCGGTAGTGGTCGATCCCGAGAAGGCTCGCGAGTATCTCGGAAAGCCCCGATACCACTTTGAAGCTGCGCTGCGGACTGAGAAGCCCGGTGTGGCGACGGGTTTGGCGTGGACGCCTTCCGGTGGCGAGGTCCTCTTTGTCGAGGCGGCGATGATGCCGGGATCGGATGAGCAGTTGATCCTGACGGGCCAGTTGGGCGATGTCATGCGCGAGTCAGCTCGCATCGGCTTGAGTTACGTCGAATCGCACCTCGAGGAGCTCGGCCTTGGAGAGAGGGAGGGACGCGGCAAGGTGCACCTGCACGTTCCCGCCGGCGCTGTGCCCAAGGACGGCCCTTCGGCCGGTGTCACAATGGTGACGGCTTTGGTGTCACTGCTCTCCGGGCGTCCGGTGGACCCATGTGTGGCTATGACGGGTGAGATCACGCTCCAGGGGCAGGTATTGCCGATCGGCGGCTTGAAGCTCAAAGCCCTGGCTGCGCACCGCGCTGGTCTGAAGAAGGTGATCGTTCCGAAGTATAACGAGATCGATATCGAGGAGATTCCCGAAGAGGTCCGGGAGGACATAGAGTTCATACCGGTTGAGGATATCCTGGAGGTTCTGCAGCATGCGCTTCTGCCGGCCCCTGAGACGGACGATGAACCGGCGGCTGCGGAGGCGGCAGCTGC
>CAZEXX010000026.1:4127-17002 GCA_964516885.1 uncultured Anaerolineales bacterium
GCTGCGGAGGCGGCAGCTGCAGAGGCCGCGTCCGCGGAGGCTGCGGCCGCTGAGGCCGTTGATGAGCTGGAACCCGCCGTCGCCTAACGTGATGTGACGAACGCCACCGCAGTCTGCGGTGGCGTTCTTTCATACCTGCGTGATTTCCTCTGTTGGCCTGCCTGGGCTATAATCGTTGGTACTCACTTCATCGTGTACTCGGGCGCAATCAGTTCTTGACTGTATCTGACCGTGGGAGACCTACATGCGCGAACGTCTGGTGTTTTGTGACTATGACACTCTCGAGACCAACTACCTCAGGGAATTCATTTCGCAGGGGTGCGTACCACAGAACCTCTTCTATCTTCTGAACGGGGCGACTGCGTTCTACAGCTACCGCGATGACGACCTGGCCCAGATTGCCTGGGAAGACGAATACCGCTTCTTCAAGCACCAGGACTTCTGGCGCAAAGATCGGCGCATTGGTTTCATCAGTCTGGGGTGCGGCAATGCCGGGCCGGAGAAGATGCTGCTCCGGAAGATGCAGGCCGATGGCTACGAACTGCACTACGTCGGCGTCGATTCGTCGGAGAGCATGCTTGAGCTGGCCGCTGAGAACCTGAGCGAGGATACCTACCGCCAGTCCTTTGTGCTGGCCGATTTCAGCGATCCTGCCTTTGCCGGACAGCTGCATGCCTTGGTCCGGGAGGATCACGTGCGGGTCTACGCGATGATCGGGGGTACCTTTGGCAATTTCGATCAGAAGCACGTCGCGGAGCTGCTGGCCAATCTGGTCCCACCAGGTGATAGTCTTTACCTTGACGTTGTACCCACTCAGTCTACCGAGCACCAGAATGCTCAGCTGCGGATGCGCCTGTCGCGCCTTCCTGACAATCTGAGTGGATTCTTTGACCGGCTGTTGGGAGCGCTCGGCTTGTCTCGTGAGTTCGGTGAGATCCTCCGTGAGGAGCGGTCGGACGAGGCCTTGGAGACGATACGGTTCACCTTCTCCTTCAGGGCAACCGAGCCCATCCAGCTGTCGTGCCTGGACGCCGAGATGGCGCTGGAGTCGGGCCAGATTGTGGAATTATTCACGATCCGCGCCTACGATCCTGCGTCCTTGGCTGCTTTTATGGCGGAGAGCGAGTTCGAGCTCATCGACACGTACGCGCCGGATGTCGGCAATCTCAGCCATCGTTGGCAGCGGCTCCTGTTCAACAAGGCAGGCTAGGCGTCGGCTGTCGTCTGCCAAGGTCGGATGTCCCGTGACGGGAAACCAAGGCCTGCGGAGCTAGAGTCCGCTGGTTCAAACTGACGCGGAGCTCTGGATCTCGGGGCTGGAGATAGTGCTCAAGGCAACGTGTGAGGAGATCGTCCGGCGGGAGTCCACCACCACCACGGAGGAAACAGTCTGATGCATGTCACAAAGGCCGTTATCACTGCAGCCGGGCGAAATCAGCGCAACCTGCCTCTCCAGTTGTTAATCGATCGGGATGGTACGGAGAAATCGGTATTGAGTATCCTGGTTGAGGAAGTCCTGAGTGCGGGCGTGAAAGATATCGCCGTCGTGGTCGTCCCGGGGGACGAGACGCCCTACGCCGAGGTCTTGGGGGATCATGTCGGGCGCGTGACTTTCGTCCCGCAGGAAGAGCCGCAAGGTTACGGGCACGCGGTCTACTGCGCGCGTGACTTCGTCAGTGGCGCCCCCTTCCTGCACCTCGTGGGCGATCACCTCTACATGAGCCGGGAAACGCGGTCGTGCGCGAGCCAGCTTGTGGCCGTGGCGCAGGCGGAGGAGTGCGCGGTCTCAGCGGTTCAGGCGACCCGGGAGACGCTCCTGCCTTATTACGGCACTGTCGGCGGTCGCCGTGTGTCCGGCAGGAAAGACCTCTATGTTGTCGAGACGGTGATGGAGAAGCCCACGCCGACGGCTGCAGAACTCAGCCTGATGGTGCCGGGGCTGCGCGCCGGCCACTACCTGTGCTTCTTTGGCATGCACGTGTTGACGCCCACTGTGATGGATATCTTGGCGGCGCGGGTGGCAGCGGCTGCTGCGCAACCTGGTGATGCCAAGGTCACGCTCTCTGAGGCGTTAGCCCAGCTGGCTGAGCGTGAGAAGTACCTGGCCCTGCAGGAGCGCGCGCTGCGCTATGATGTCGGCGTGAAGTACGGCTTGCTGACCGCCCAACTGGCGCTGGCGCTGAACGGGCGGGACCGCGATCAGGTGCTGGCGAACTTGGTGGAACTCATGGCCACGCAGTCATTGGGGCGCGGGGGTGTGGTTCCTCAGGCCGGTGGGAGATAGCTATGCCCGGCCAGCTAGTGCAGATTATCACCTCCAGCGATCTGGCGGTTCGGGATCAGTCTCTGGACACGTTCTGCGCGGCAGCATCGCTCTCCGAGCTGCTGGTAGAGTGTGAGGCCCTGGAGGCCTTTCGCCGCCAGAGCGACAATCTCTACGAACGCGTGCGCGCGCTCTTCTTCCTCTACGCTATACACCGCTTCCACCTACCACAGAAGGCCGGGATGCAGCGGCGCGGCCTCATCCCCTACCAGGGCTATGAGCATCTGTTGGAGCGCCGTTTTGAGGAGTCTGTCAACGTGTTCCTGGAAGTCCAGGCCCGTGAGGGGCTCAATGAGGGCATCTCCAGTGCCCTGGCGGAGGCTTACCACCGGTTGGGCTTCCAGACCCTGGCCGATCAAGTGCGCCGCAGCGTGCGCTCCGTGCGTGGCAATCAGTGGATGTTCCGGGTGGGGCACCCCGCAGACCAGCCGCTGCGCATCCGGCGCGAGCTGCTGATCCCCACCGGGGGGGGGCTGCTGCCGATTCTGCACGAGACGACGCCGGTACGGATGGATCTCAGCCATAGCGGGTGGAGCGATATTTTCTTCCTGGGCATGGACTATCCGGCAGGGGCTCGGGTGCTCAATGTCTCTATTGATCTGGCCGTACATGGTCGCGATCCCTATCCCGCGCCACCGGTTGAGGCATTCCTCCGTGTCGTGGACGCCCCGGTGCTCCGGCTGGCGAGTGTGGATCTGGGGGCCACTGCCGAGATCACTGACCTGACCGAGGTCTTTGACTACGCCCGCGACTATCTCGGGCTGTTGAAGGGAGCTGTGATCGCGTCAGGGGTCATCCCGCCGGGTATGGAAGGCTCGGGCGAGCAGCTCTCCGATCTGCTGGCGCGGCTCGTGGGTCCCGGACGGGGTATCGAGTTGGTCAGTAAGGTGAACGGTATCCCGAAGGGATCCCGCCTGGCCGTCTCCACCAACCTGTTGGCGTGCCTTATCTCCGTCTGTATGCGTGCCACGGGGCAGACTCAGGCGTTGACCGGAACCCTACAGGAACCGGAGCGCCGTCTGGTGGCGTCCCGTGCCATTCTGGGTGAGTGGCTGGCCGGTTCCGGCGGCGGCTGGCAGGATTCGGGCGGTGTGTGGCCGGGCATGAAGCTCATCACGGGCGAGTGGGCGGGGCCGGGCGATCCGGAGTACGGCATCAGCCGCGGACGGCTGCTCCCCGGGCACCATATCCTGACCACGGACGAGGTCAGTGAGACGACGCGCCGGCAGCTCCAGGACAGCCTGATCCTGGTACACGGTGGGATGGCGCAGGACGTCGGGCCTATTCTCGAGATGGTCACCGAGAAGTACCTGCTGCGCTCTGCCGCTGAGTGGCAGGGCCGCAAGGAGGCGATGACGATCTTCGACCAGATCGTGGACCTGCTCAAGGTGGGCGATGTGGCCGGAATCGGCCGGGCTACGACACAGAACTTCTTGGGCCCCATTGAGACGATCATTCCCTGGGCCAACAACCTCTATACGGTGACGCTGATCGAGCGCGCTGAGGAGGCGTTTGGCGACGATTTCTGGGGTTTCTGGATGCTGGGCGGCATGTCCGGTGGCGGGATGGGTTTCATCTTTGATCCCAAGCGCAAGGAAGAGGCCCAGGAGCGGCTGCACGCTATGATGCTGGCGACCAAGCGTGAGCTCGAGCGCGCACTGCCTTTTGCCATAGATCCGGTGGTCTATGACTTTTCTATCAATCAGCGTGGTACATATGCGGAGATGCTCGCCGACGATGTCGGTATGTCGGCGCGCGGCAGTTCACAGCCCACGAGTCACGGTTCACAATTCACTACGGGCATTGCGCTGATGCCCTCCGGCTATTACACGCTCACGGTGCCTGAGCTGCTCAAGCGGGAGCGCTATGAGCTCTCACCCGCGCGCCGGGCCGAGCTAGATGCCTTCGGCGCACTCTGCCGCGTGGACCCGGCACAGGCCGGTACGGTCCAGTTTCTCTTTGACCAGCTGTTGCCGAGGTCCTCGCGGGAGTTGACCGAAGGCCAATCTCTGGACGAACTACTCCCGCATCTGGGTTTTGACCCCCTTCAGCACGAACAGATTCGCGCGGACCTGCGGAACGGGCGCATCGGTCTGGCGCAGAATCGCCTGCCGGCCAGCACCGAGATCCGCGATGTGCACCCCGGGGACGTGCTTGATCTGACAGCAGGCGCTGCTGAGAACGGCGTGTCGCCGGCGGAGCGCCACGAGTTTGAGCAGCTGGGGCTACAGGCCCTGCAGGAGGGGCGCGTGGCTGTCGTGACCTTGGCTGCCGGCGTGGGGAGTCGCTGGACTCAGGGGGCCGGCGTCGTGAAGGCGCTGCATCCCTTCTGCAAGCTCGGTGGCGTGCATCGCTCCTTCATCGAGGTGCACCTGGCCAAGAGCCGCCGGATCGGCCGGCTGGTCGGGATGAGCCTGCCGCACGTGATCACCACCAGCTACCTGACCCACGAGCCGATCCGCGACTTCCTGGCGCAGCGTGACGACTACGGCTATACGGGGCCTCTGGCGCTCTCATTGGGCCGCGCGGTTGGCCTGCGGATGATTCCTATGACACGCGACCTGCGCTTTGCGTGGGAGGAGATGCCGCAGCAGCTCCTCGACGAACAGGCTCAGAAGGTACGAGAGAGCTTGCACGCGGCCCTGATAAACTGGGCAGAGCAGATGGACGAAGGGGCAGACTACCGCGACAATGTGCCCGCCCAGTGCCTGCACCCGGTGGGTCACTGGTTCGAGATCCCGAATCTGCTCAGGAACGGCGTTCTGGCCCGGCTGCTGGCGGAGCGTCCGCAGCTTCAGGTCCTGATGATGCACAACATCGACACCGTCGGTGCAGACGTCTCCCCGCTGTTCCTGGGAGCGCACCTCCGCTCCGGCGCGACGATGTCGGTGGAGGTGATTACCCGGCGCGTGGAGGATCGCGGCGGCGGCCTGGCCCGGGTGGCAGGCTCCCTGCGGCTGGTTGAAGGTATGGCACTGCCCCACGAGGAGGATGAGTTCCAACTCTCCTACTACAACTCCAACACTATGTGGATCGACATCGACCGACTGCTCGCCGTCTTTGGACTCACGCGATCGGACCTCGGCGACGAGGACAAGGTTGCCGGTGCCGTGCGGACGCTGGGAGGGCGGATGCCCACCTACGTCACGCTCAAGGATGTGAAAAAGCGCTGGGGGCATGGACAGGAGGACATCTTCCCGGTGACGCAGTTCGAGAAGCTGTGGGGCGACATGACAGCGCTGTCGGAGATGACTTGCCAGTTCATGGTGGTCCCGCGCCTGCGTGGGCAGCAGCTCAAGGAGCAGGCGCAGCTCGACGGCTGGCTGCGGGACGGCTCAGCCGCCGCCGTTGAGGCTCTGTGTGTGTGGGAGTAGTAGGGTGATAGCGTATCTGACTCACTCTGATGGACAGGTCTGCTCCAGTAGGATCGCTAGATCCAGCGGCGCTGGGCAGAGCGGAACGGGATGTGATGATCCCTCGTAGCTTACGAAGATTGACAGAATCACCTGGTTGCTCACTGGGCTATTGCGGCCTCAGAATGCCCCGGGATTCATCCCGGGGCTAGGACACTGCGCCCCATCAATAGGGCTTCAGACGGCTTTCCCCGTCTGGAAACCCGATGCATCGGGTGCTGTCAACGTCGATCTGCCGACGCGAGCACCTGGACTTCAGCCACGTGCGGAGCCGGCAGCCGAGATGCGACCGCGTTACCAAGTTAGTTTCTCGAAGTCCACAGGCCAGGTGCAGCTGCTTTCGGTGCAGCGTTGCCGCCGGGCCGCTCGCTCGGGTTAGAACGCTCCCACTAGATCGTGAGATCCAGCGGCTTCGGGCAGATCCGGAACGGGGTCGGGTGCCCCCTCTCCGTTTGACCGTAGGTGGCGAGATTCGCAGCAGTCGCGCAGCCCGGAGCACCTCTCCAGGCTGCGCGTTTCGTATTCCTTGGCCTTACGCCTCGGGCACGAGGCCGCGGGCGAGGTAGACCTCGGCGGCCTCGCGGACCAGGGCGGCGGTGAGTGGGGCGTTCAGCGTCTGCTCCAGCCGCGTTGCCAGCGCAACGAGGGCGCGATACGATGTCCGTCCCGGGCGGAGCGCGTTGTAGATCGCCAGCACCTCCTCGTTGGAGACGCCGGTGAGCTCGGCGGCGCGGCGCAGGTTGCGGCCTTGTTCGACGTAGCCTGCTTCTTCAGCAGCTTGGGCCTGGTGCTGTAGGGTCTCGGCACTGATGCGGAAATCGGCCTCGGAGAGCTTGCCGTGGAGGATGGCCTCCATCGTCAGCTCGCCAAGGTGTCGCCCCGTCTGGGTAGTGATGCCGGCGTGATCTGTCCTCTCTGAACTGCCATTCGTGATTTGAGATTTGCAGTCCGCGATTTGTGATTTGGCCATGGCTCTCCTACTCCTCGAATCGATTCTCGATCACGGCCCCCCGGCTGGCGGACGTCGCAAGGCGGCTGTAGAGCGCCAGGTAGCCGCGTTTGAACTTGGGTGCGCGGGGCTTCCATCTGGATAGCCGTTCGGCGATCTCCTCATCGGAGACGTGCAAGTGCAGGCTCCGGTTGGGAACGTCGATGGTGATGGTGTCGCCATCCTCAACGATGGCCAGCGGGCCACCCTCGGCGGCTTCGGGTGAGACGTGGCCGACAAAGCAGCCGTTGTTGGTCCCCGAGAAGCGACCATCGGTGACGACCGCGGTACTGAGGGCCAGCCCTCGTCCGTAGAGGAGCTTCATCGCGGTGTACATCTCGCGCATCCCCGGGCCGCCCTTGGGGCCCTCGTAGCGGATCACGACGACTTCACCCGCCTGGACGCGACCCTCGAGAATCGCTGCGTTGGCCGTTTCCTCGGAGTCGAAGCAACGGGCCTTGCCGGTGAAAGTGTGCATCTCCGGGACAATGGCTGCGGGTTTGGTGATGCCGGTGTCCGGCGCCAGGTTTCCCTTGAGGATCGCCAGCCCGCCGCTGGCGCCCCACGGCTCCTCAAAGGAGCGGATGACCGTGCCTTCGGGGTCAGGGGCTTCGGCAGCATTCTCGCCCATCGTGCGCCCGTTGACGGTCAGGGCGTCATCGTGGATCAGGGGCAGCAGCTGCTTCATCACGGCCGGCACGCCGCCGGCACTGTGGAAGTCGGGCACGTTGGGGGCGGCTGCCGGGAAGATGCGGGCGATATGCGGTGTGGTGCTGCACAGCGCCTCGAACTCGTCCATGGTGATCTCGCACTCCGCCTCGTAAGCGATGGCCGGGAAGTGCAGGGCGACATTGGTGGAACCGCCGATGGCGGTGCTCAGCCGGATCGCGTTCTCTATGCTCTTGTGGTTGATGATGTCGCGTGCCGTCACGCCCTCGTGGACCATCTCGACAATCCGGCGGCCCGAGGCCTGTGCGGAGCGGAGCCGGTCGGCGTGTGTGGCCGGGATGGAGGCGCTGCCCGGCAGGCACATCCCCAGGGCCTCCGCGACGCTGCACATAGTGTTGGCGGTGCCGAGGAAAGCGCAGGAGCCGCACGTCGGCGTGGCGGTGTCCTCCAGCCTCAGATAGGCTTCCATGTCCATCGTTCCGGCGCTGAGCATGCCGAGGCCCTCGGTGAGGGCCGTGGTGTCGGCGGCGCGGCCATCGAACTCACAGCCGCCCTCCATCGGGCCGCCCACGACGATGATCGCCGGGACATCGAGCCGGGCAGCTGCCATCAACATTCCCGGCACGATCTTGTCGCACGAGCAGAGCAAGACCACGGCGTCCAGCCGGTGCGCCTGCATCATTATCTCGACGTCGTTGGCGATCAGGTCGCGGCTGGGCAGTATGTAGTGCATTCCCTCGTGACTCTGCGCGATGCCGTCACACGGGGCCATGATGCCGAACTCTACCGGGGTCCCGCCGGCCTGCAGGATGCCCTGCTTGACATAGTCAGAAACAAGGTTGAGGTTGTAGTGGCCGGGCACCACCCGGTTCCACGAATTTGCCACGCCGATCATCGGGCGCGACAGATCATAGTCGCTGTAGCCCATCGATTTCCACAGGGCTCGGTGCATCGAGAATTCGGGCTGCTTGAGGATGGATTTGCTTCTCCAGGCGGACATGGTTGGGTCTCCTTGTTTGAACTTATATGCGCAGTATGGCTTCGAGTGTTATCGTCGAAAGTCAAAAGTCAAAAGTCAGGACTCATATAGGGGATCTCTGTGGTGAGTAACCACTCAGAGACCTCAGCCTGGTATGCTTCGGTGGGTTCTCGGATGCCCTGTTTCCGCTGTTTGGGAATGGTGGCTGTGAGCAATTGGATGATTCGAGTGAGCAGCTCTAGCCTGTGCCGATAGACATCATCGCCTAGTACGTGGCGGGCTTTGAAGTACCATTCACGGCTCTCACGTGCGGAACCCAGTGAATACTCGTAGAATCGGGCGCGGTCCTTCCCGGTGCTTCTGGAATACCCCTCCGCAATGTTCGCGCTGATGGAGCCCAGTGCTCGATACAGCTGATCCGCAATACCTTGCAGCGGACGCGTATGCATCAGCTTCTTCACATCCTCCCATCCCACATCTCCAGCAAACAGCGAAAGGCGATACGCCGTCATCTTCCACAGCGAATCCTGCTTGACCGCCGCCGCGATCTCGTCTTCCCATTCTTGATAGGACGCTAGTACGGGCACTTACCCCTCCCTCCACACTTCATGACTCAAGACTTTTGACTTCTGTTCCGCCCCCTGAATCGTGAATGGTGAATCGTGGTACTCAGTGGGCGCACTTGCGCTGCAATGAGTCAAGACTTTTGACCCCTGAATCGTGATTCGTGAATCGTGGTACTTACTACCAGGTGCTACGCGCCGTCAACAATCTTCACTTCCATCGGCGCCTTCTCTACCCGCACCATCTCCGTCTCCTTCCGGTGCAGCAGCGTGGTCTGCACGATAAGGCGGAGGCGTGCTGTGTTGTCGATGCGGACGGGAATGGGGGCGGTGGGGAGGCGCTGGGCGTGGCGGGCGGCGTTACGGCCGATTTGGCGGTAGGTGTCGATGTCCAGGTTTGGCGACATGGAGAAGAGCTCCAGGTTCTCCAGGGGTTCCAGGTCGCGCTGGTGGATGACGGTGGTGCCCCTGGACTGTATGCCGATGGCGACGCCGGAGCCGCTGAGCTGCGCGCCGGCGTGGCCGATGAAGGCGCAGTCCGAGGTGTGATGGATGCGCACGATGCGGGCGTCCAGCCCCTCGTCGACGATGCCCCGGACCATCGCGGTCAGGACGTCCTGCAGATCGAGCCCACTGAGGGCCTGCTGGATGCCCGTGCCGAAGGCCGGACCGATGGCGATGACGACCTCGGGGCCGGTGCCTGCTGCGGCTGGGCCGACGTCCTCCAGCCACGGCGCGCAGACCTGGCACTCCAACTCTTCGACGAACTCGCGGGGATTCCAGGCCTGGGGGATTCTCTGGAGCTGCTCCCAGCGTTGGCCCTCCACGCGGTAGCCTGTGCCCGGGCCGCGGTAGTCGTTGGCGTCGGTCAGGGCACTGAGGACGCGGAAGTTCCGGCTGCCGTCAGAGCCGAAGATGCCCGACGTCTGCAGGTAGTCACCGATGACGCGCTGGCGCTGCATCTCCAGCAAGTTGGCGGCGACATCGTCGAAGCCGGCCTCGGCCAACGTCTTGATCACCTCGACGATGGTGATGGGGCCCTGGATCAGCATCTGCGCTGCCTTGATATCCTCAATGCGATCCCGGTCGGGCATATCCTCGCTGTTGTAGGCAGTCACGGCAGCGCTGACCTCTGCGTCGGTGACCTCGGCGAAGTCGAAGGCGTCGAAGATTGCCTGGATGGCGCGTGCGCCGCGCTCGCGAACTTGCAGTACGTCCTCCTCCTGGATGGGGTGGATGCCGCCATCGATCTGCATATCGCGCTGGATCACGTACCAGTCGTCCATCTCCGAGGTATCGAAGTTCCCACCGCCGAACATATTGTCGTAGCGGGGGATGGCGCCGTAGCCGGAGGTGATGAAGTCGGTGCCGGGGATGAACTGGAGCATCAGCTTGGCGCTCTTGCGCATCTCGGAGTGTGAAGCCAGGGCGTCGTTGCCGGCCGCTACCTCCAAGCCAAGCATCATTCCAATCAGATTCTCGGCCAGGACGACGCGTACACCGCCGGGTAGCGATTCGGGCAGCGCTATGCAACTGATGGAGCCGTTCTGGGTGCCCTGGCTGCCGGCGCCGCGAGTGACGAGCAGGCAGCGGGCCTCAAGATAGAGCATCGATTTGCCGTCGGCGTGGCCCATCAGGGCCTCGGAGCCGGTGCCGGACGTGAAGCGAGTCTTCACGCCGCGACTGGCGTAAGCCGCTGTGAGGAACGCCTTGGACCACGGGGTATCGTCGCCGTCGACGAAGGCGCCCTCGGTCCCATAGACCGAGAGGGTCTCCGAGTAGGTGGTGAGGCCGCGGAAGCCCAGCCGCAGGTTGGTGGCTTCCTCGACCGCGCACTGGGTCAGCACGCCGCCCTTGCCGATCTGCGAGCCGATGAGGATGGCTAGGGCGTTGAGGGGAGCGTAGCGGCTGACGCCGACGGTCGTCTCAATCTCGCTGAAGCCGCGCAGCGCGGCCTCCGCGGCATCGGCAGCTAGCAAAGCCGGGTGCTCCTTACGGTTCGTGACGTGAGCCTGGTTGGCCGGCGTGCGGCGGGCCCGCATCTTGGTGAGGCCCATCATCATCTCCAGCACGTTCATATGCTGGATGATCTCCACCAGCTTGGCGGCGGTGCACCCTCGCGTCAGCGCAAGGACCTCGTCCCGTGAGATGTTGATGTCGACCAGCATGCGCGCGATCTGCTGTGACGGTGTGACCATGGCGATCTGCGCCGCGGCCAGGTCCAGGCTGTGGTCGGCGATGAAGGTGTCCAGAAGGTCGAACTCGTCACGCTGCACGCCATCCATCTCGGTGACCACTCCGTTCTCGATGTGCAGGCTGGGCTGCGGATCGGAAGGACTGCCGACCGGGATCAGACCCACCTCGGCCCAGGGCTCGATGAACGTCTCTCGATTGATCGGGCGTTCTCGACGTCGCTCGGTTCGCTTCGTTATCGTCACTCGCTGTCTCCTCGGGTCTGGGATTGCCACGGGACGCACAAATGTCCTTGGTGTTGTCTGTGCCTGGCCACGGAGGGGCCAAGGGTCACGATAGTATACTCCGATCGTGGCCCTGCTGGAAATTCGCGACGCCGAACAGGACTGCCTGTCCCCAGGGGAGGGTGACCACAAAGGTCACCCCTACACGTGCATCACCACGAGATGATGCTTCGCTGGGTAGCGGCGTTGAGTGCGGCCCCTCTTCTCATATGTTCTCAATCTGAGGTTCTGCCTGCATTATGGGGAGAATCGACGTACCTTACGGCTGCCATTGTGTGGTATAGTTGATTGGTGTGTCAGTTCTTGCGAAGCGATGGTGGGCGAACTCCCTCTATGCGACTTGAACCACAGATCGATCAAGCACGCCTGATCGCGTGTGCCGGCGCCGAGTACGGCGTGGCACTGCGGCGCTTGACCTATATCCCTCACGGTGAGGCCAGCTATAGCTATGTCGCTGAGGCGAGGGACGGCGCCCGGTACATCCTCAAGGTGCTGGATCCCACCCGCTTGGCTCGGGGCACCGCGCAGCGTATGACGTTTGTGCTCCCCCTGCTCCATGAGCTGCGGTCGAAGAGGCTGCTCGCCAATGTTCCCCAACCACTCTTCACTGCCGCCGGGGCGCCGCTTGCCCTCTGCGGGGAGTACCGGCTGGTGCTGCTTGGCTATGTCGAGGGCGAGAATCCTGACCGTGCGACGCTCCACCGCCCGGATGTATGGGCCCGGTTGGCGCGCGACATGGCGCGCTTGCACGCGTCCACGGGGGCCTTGGCGTCGCCATGTCCCGAAGTCGAGACGTTCGAGCTCCCCCTTGAGACCGCGCTTCTGGACGGTATGGCGGCGTTGGCGCGGGTGACGACCGAGGACAGGCCGGGGCATCAGGCACTGGCATCTCTGCTGTTGCCCCAAGCGGATACCATAATGGCTCTTCTGGTGCGTCTGAAGGAGCTGGCCGACCTCTCGAGGGATCTTGCGTCATCCAACGTCCTGTGCCATACTGACATTCACCGATGGAATCTGCTCATCGATGCCGATGGCGTATTGACGATCATCGATTGGGAGGGGGCAAAGCTGGCACCCGCGGAGCACGATCTGTTTGCCTTCAACGGCGATGATTTCCCGGCGTTTCTGGATGCGTATCTCTGTGCCGGGGGCGTACGGGATCTGCACGCCGAGACTTTCGGGTTCTACCTCTACCGGAGGAATCTGGAAGATCTGACCGACTATATCGTCCGGATCCTGTATGAGAATGACGATGCCCAGAGTGTTATGGATGTGCGCGCTGTGGCGTCGGAGGAGTGTTTGGCGTCCTGGCCCCTTATAGAGCCGTCGATTGAGCTGGTCCGCGAGCAGCTGGCTGACTCGGCTCTGTGCGGGCCGGGGGCTCAACGGCTGTAGTGCAGCGCGCAGAAGGCCCCAAGGCCTGGGCTGCCAAACTACGGCAGCGGCTGCCATACCGCGGCAGC
>CAZEXX010000026.1:17102-21995 GCA_964516885.1 uncultured Anaerolineales bacterium
GGAGCGGAAGGTGATTCTCGAAGGTGACGTCAAGTCCGCAAGCGGACATCACGCAAGCATGGAAATGCGGTGCGCAGAGCAGAGCGCGGACTGGGGTCCACGCGAGCGCGATGAAGCGGGCGCGTATGGTGCTGCAGGTGGTTATTATCGAAGTGGGCATAGGCGCACGCAGCGCGACCCTCTCTGGGGCGTGCCGCGTGCGTAGTCACAAACTCCGTCGTGCAGGTGCAGTTCAATCTAGTCAAAGGAGTCAAGGCAGATGAGTTCGATCAAAGTTACGGTTTGGAATGAGTTCCGACATGAGAAGATCCACGATGTGGTGAAAGATGTCTATCCCGATGGCATCCACGTGGCCATCGCCGACTTCCTTAAGGCCAGCTACGATGTGAAGACTGCCACGTTGGATGAGCCCGAGCACGGGTTGACCGATGAGGTGTTGGCCGATACCGATGTGCTGATCTGGTGGGGCCATATGGCTCACCGCGAGGTCCAGGATGAGATCGTCGCCAAGGTCAAGGCCCGCGTCTTGGCAGGGATGGGTCTTGTCGTGCTGCACTCCGCGCACTTCTCCAAGATTTTCAGGTCGCTGATGGGCTCGACTTGCGATCTGAAGTGGCGCGAGGCGGGGGAGAAAGAGCGTATCTGGGTGATAGAGCCAGGCCACCCCATCGCCAAGGGGCTGCCGGAATACTTCGAGATTCCGCACGTCGAGATGTACGGCGAGCGCTTCGACATTCCTACACCGGACACGCAGGTATTCGTCAGTTGGTTTGAGGGTGGCAACATTTTCCGCAGTGGCTGCTGCTTCCACCGTGGTGCTGGCAAGATCTTCTACTTCCGCCCGGGGCACGAGACCTTCCCGATCTTCTACCAGAAGGAGATCCAAACGGTCATCACCAACGCAGTCGCCTGGGCGGCGCCGGCCGGTGGCCCAGTACCGACCTTCGGTCAGCGCAAGGAGCCGCTTGAAGAGGTGGCGCCTTTCGAGATGAAGGGGTTGGTCGGATGAAACCGGCGATCGCACTGCAACTCTACACACTGCGGGAGATCGCAGCGGACGATTTTGAGGGCATGGTTCGTATGGTTGCCGGTATGGGCTACGTGGGCGTCGAACCCGCCGGGTTCCCCGGCTCCAACCCCGAGGCCGCCGGCAAGCTGTTCAAGGAACTGGGCCTGGAAGTCCCGAGCGCCCACACTGCGTTGCCGCTGGGCGACGCCAAGAACGAGGTCCTGGATGCCATGGCCGCGATCGGCTGCCCGCGCGTTGTCACGGGCAAGGGAGCTGACGACTTCAACTCGCTGGACAAGATCAAGGAGACCTGCGATCTTTTCAACGAGGCGAACGCGGTGGTCAAGGCCGCCGGTCTGACCTTCGGCATACACAACCACTGGTGGGAGTATACCCCGGTCGACGGTGTCTATCCCTACCAGGTGATGTTGGAGCGTCTCGACGCCGGCATCCTCCTCGAGATCGACACCTACTGGGTGCAGACCGCCGGCTGCGATGTCGCCGCGGTCGTGCGCGAGGTGGGGGATCGTGGCCCGCTGCTGCACATCAAGGATGGCCCCTGCGTCAAAACTGAGCCGATGACCGCCGTGGGCGCGGGCGTGATGGACTTCCCGACGATCGTAGCCGCTGCCGGTGCTGTGCCGCAATGGTTGATCGTTGAGCAGGACCGCACTGCGGGCGATATGGTGGCCGACGTTCAGGCCAGCTATACGTACCTGGTCGGCAAGGGCCTGGCACGCGGAAACAAGTAGTCCCGAATCAGAAACGCGCTGCCCAATCGGGCAGCGCGTTTTCTGACTCCGGCAGTGTCGCGCCTAATAGTGCACGTCGATGTGGCGCTTGGTCGCCGCCGACTCCATAATCGCGGCGCAGATGCAGTCCGTGCGGTAGCCGTCCAGGAAGGTGGCGCCGTACGGGGCGATATCCTTGTCGTTCACGATGCAGTCCAGCAGGTGGGTGAACTCGTGAACAAAGGTGTGTTCCCAGCCGATCACGTGGCCCTGGGGCCACCAGTTGGACCACCAGGGATGGTAGGGTTCGCTGACGAGGACATTCTTGAACCCCTGGGTCTCCTTGGGCTCCTCTCCAAACCAGTAGACACCAAGTTCGTTGAGGCGTTCCAGATCGAAGACGATCGAGCCGTTCTCCCCGTTGATCTCGAGTACCTCGTAGTTCTTGCGCCCCGCCGCGAAACGCGTGGCCTCAAGCGTGCCGATAGCGCCATTGGCAAAGCCCACAGTGGCGACGAAAGCATCCGGGCACTCGACTTTGGCGATCGACCCGTCATCGGTGGGGCGTTCCTTGACGAACGTGCGGGTCATAGCGGATACTGAGTCGACCTCGCCGACCAGGAAGCGGCCCAGGTCAATGATGTGCGCGCCCAGGTCGCCGAGCACGCCGCCGTTACCGGCCACATTCTTGTCCAGGCGCCAGTTCATGGGCATGTCGTAGGCCGGCAGGACCCATTCCTGAAGATAGCTAGCGCGGTAGTGGAAGATGCGCCCAAGCTTGCCGCTCTCGATAAGCTCGCGAGCCAGGCGGATTGCCGGGAGGAAGCGGTAGTTGTAGCCGGCCATGTGCTTGACGCCGGCTTTCTCCACGGCGTCCAGCATAGCCTTGGATTCCTCGGGGCTGCGGGCCAGGGGCTTCTCGCAGAAGATGTGCTTCCCGGCTTGGGCCGCGGCGATCGTGGGCGCCGCGTGGATGTTGTTAGGGCCGCCGTTGTCGAAGATCTGGATCTCGTCATCCGCGATCAAATCCCGCCAGTCGGTATAGATCTTCTTGTAGCCGAAGCGCTTTGCTGCCGCGGTCACCGCCTCCTCGTTGCGCCCGCAGATCGCGGTGAGCTCCGGTATCGCCGGAGGCGGGTACATCATATAGGGGATCTTCTTCCACGCGTTGGTGTGGGCCTTGCCCATGAAGGCGTAGCCAAGCATGCCGATGCCGAGCCTAGGCGCATCCTTCTCAGTCTTTGGGCCTGTCATCGAGGTGAAACCGCCGCCTCCTGCCATTGGGTCCTCCTTTGGTGATAGCTTGCAGCTTCCAGTGAGCAGCTGTCAGGAAACCGTTGTCAGAGACCGGTTGTCAGTTGTCAGTTACGGGTTGCACGTTACAGATTTTCGGCTGAGCGTATGTCTTGCTTGACCCAAGCCGGCCACAGCCCGGCTTGGGTGAATCTACGGCCAGTTTGGACCGAGCGGATCGGACTACTCGCTGGCGAAGGCCGCGTCGAAGGCGACCGTCGAGGGCGTGAAGTCCTGGCTGCGGACCATCTTGAGCGCTTCGGGCGCGCCGAACTCGCGATCCATACCGCTATCCTCCCACTCGACCGAGAGCGGGCCGTTGTATCCGGCGCGGTTGAGCGCGCGGATGATGGGATCCCACTTGACGTCACCGTGGCCAGGGGAGACGAAGTCCCAGCCGCGCCGCGCGTCGCCGAAGTCCAGATGCGAGGAGAGGATGCTGCTGCGACCGTTGAGCTGGACGCGCGAGTCCTTGATGTGCACGTGGAAGATGTGGTCGGCGAACTCATCAATGAAGGCCACAGGATCGACGAACTGGTGGATCAGGTGGCTGGGATCGAAATTGATGCCGAAGCTGGGATGATAGTCGATGGCTTTGAGCGCCCGTGCCGTCGTGACGATGTCGTAGGCGATCTCGGTGGGGTGGACCTCCAGCCCGAACTTGATACCCTCGGCTTTGAAGACGTCCAGGATGGGCAGCCAGCGCTTGGCGAAGTCCGCGTAGCCGGCGTCGATATCGGCCTGGCTGGTGGGTGGGAAGAAGTAGAGCATCGCCCAGACGGCGCTACCGGTGAAGCCATTGACGATGCTAACGCCGAATTTCTTGGCGGCGCGGGCAGTGTCCTTCATCTCCTCGGCGGCGCGCCGGCGCACGCCTTCCGGATCGCCATCGCCCCAGAGACGGGGTGGCAGGACGCCCTGGTGGCGCTGGTCGATGGGATCGCAGACGCACTGGCCCACAAGGTGATTGCTGATGGCGTAACACTTCAGACCGTACTTGTTCAGGATGTCCCACCGGCCCTGTACGTAGCCGTCATCTGCCAGAGCCTTGTCGACCTCGAAGTGATCACCCCAACATGCGAGTTCGAGACCGTCGTAGCCCCAACTGCCGGCTTTCTTGGCGACGTCTTCCAGGGTCAGATCTGCCCATTGTCCGGTAAAGAGAGTAACAGGTCGTGCCATTGCTTGAGCTCCTTTCTCGAGAAGAAGAAACAGTGTGCTGAGTCCGTGCCGCAACCCGCGCTGACGTGGCTGGTTGTGACACGGCTTGTTCTGACTCTACACACCCAGAGTCTAGCCGAACATCAGATTTGGCGCAAGTCGGAGCCACGTGTGGGGGCCTGGCTGGAATAGACGCCACGTTCGCTTACGCACGCCACGCCAGCAGGAAGATGCATGTGCGCTCTGCGGGCCTAAAGGCTTTCGTGCTGCCGTAGTGTGGGCAGCCCAGGCTTTAGGCCCTTCCCCGGACCTCGATGATCCCTGTTCGTCACCAGGCGGGGTCCACTCTCGAAGCAGACGTCCAGCTCGCCGGCGTGCGCCACGCAGCACGAGAACGCAGCGCGAAGAAGGCCCCAAGGTCTGGGCTGTCAAACTACGCCAGCTTGAAAGCCTTTGGGCCCGGGAGCTGAGACTATCTTCGGAGAGGATGTCATATTCGCCGGCGTACACCACGCAGCGCGAAGATGCATATGCGCCTAACGGCCCGAAGCCTCGGCCGAGCAGACTCGGGTCGAGACCAGGCGAAGGGCTTTGGACCAACAGAGCGGATCGCGGCCCCCGCGGGGGCGGTGGCGCGGGACCCGGGCCCAAAGGACCGGCCCCCATGGGTGGGCGGCAGGCAAACAAAGTAGGAGGTAC
>CAZEXX010000027.1:0-15870 GCA_964516885.1 uncultured Anaerolineales bacterium
GGTAGCAGTGCCAGCCTTCATAGCTGCTGTAGCCTGGGCCAACTGCTCTCGCGTCGCCCGGGCCTTGGCCTGGTGCGCGGTGTTGTGTTCCGCCATTTGGCCGGCTACATCCACCCTGCGCGCCACAGTGCCTGCAGCCAGTTCACCTACAAAGGTAGCAGTGCCAGCCTTCATAGCTGCTGTAGCCTGGGCCAACTGCTCTCGCGTCTCCCGGGCCATGGCCTGGTGCGCGGTGTTGTGTTCCTCCATTTGGCTGGCCACCTCGTCCTTGAGCCCGTCGATCGCCACTGCCCGGTCGCGCTGTGCAGTCAGGATACTCTCGCCCAACTTGCGCATTTCATCAGCAGTAGACATACTGTGTTACCTCCTCTCTTGCTGATCATCATCACCCCTGCGGGGTGGTTGCTTCGGAACGTTCGCGCCTGCCGGCGGGACAAAAGCCGGGGCCGCCCACACTGCTCACCTCCGCCCATTAGCCTGGGCATGGCTGGCGGATCTTTCTCGCTTCCGCCCATTGAGTAGCTGGCGGGGTGCCCCGACTCCGTCCCCGGTAGGCTCTACGTGATGCTCTGCCCTAATCAGTCTCTAGGCAGGTGGCGCGGCCAGTGGGGTCAAGCCGATGGCCTCCGCGTACTTGAGGAAAGTGTCCACCCCGGCGACTACCACGCGGGCTTCCACGGCCAGCAGCTCGATGCCGACCAGGGAAACGCGCACCCAGGCATCAACCACGATGCCCTTGTCCAGGATACGGTCGATGACCTCAACCAAACTTGACGACGCAATTGCTTTCTCGACGGCCATTACTGTTGCCTCCTATTGTGGCTAGAATGATCTTGGGGGCCTCTGCGGCCCCGATGCTCCGACGACACTTGACTCCTCTAGGCGGGCGGTGCGGCCAGAGGGGTCAGGCCGATGGCCTCCGCGTACTTGAGGAAAGTGTCCACCCCGGCGACCACCACGCGGGCTTCCACGGCCAGCAGCTCGATGCCGACCAGGGAAACACGTACCCAGGCGTCAACCACGATGCCCTTGTCCAGAATACGGTCGATGACCTCAACCAAACTCGACGACGCAATCGCTTTCTCAACAGCCATTCTCTTCGCCTCCTTTCCTCCGCCAGAGATCCTCTCCTGGCAGAAAGATATCGCTACCGGAGCGGCAATAGCTCCGCCATGCCGCTCCGGTAGCGCAACAACACAAATTCACAAGCCCAGCTCACCAGGGGAAACGACCAGCAATTGTCACCCCGGGGAAGGGGCTCCGAGCGGGCACACTTTCCTATACAACAAAAAGCCACCTCCCCAGGTTGCTCCCCTGGGAAACTGGCTTCTTCTCGCAACGCTTCACAGGCAGTGGTCCGGTCCATCGTAGCAGGTCTGTCCTTTGGAACTCCAACAGGGACCCGAAGGATCGGCGTCACCCTGTCGTTGCAGTCGTCTACATGGATACAGTATGGCACAACTGCGCTGCGCTGGGTGTCAAGCAGGGGTGAATTTCGCGTGAAGATTGCGTTAGGAAAGACGTGTGGCGCCGGAGGTTGGCGCGCTTCGATCACATCGACACTGCCCTGCGCCCGTTCTGTAGAACGTAAGGACGGTTATCCTGCTACGACCCCTGGGGAGGTCTAGATCCTCGGGCAGTCTCGGGCAGGGGGACGGTGTACCCATGCCGAGGGACAGTCTTGATGTAGACGGGCTGCCTGGGGTCGGGCTCGATCTTGAGGCGCAAGTTCTGGATATGTACCCGCACCAGGCCGGGGTTGCCCGTCCCCGGATACCGTCCCCAGACCCTCTGCAACAGTCGTTCGCTGGAGATGACCTCTCCGGCGTGGCCCAGCAGATAGTGCAGCAGTCTGCATTCCACGACCGTGAGCGATACCGTCTGTCCGGCTACCTGGGCGTTACCCATTTCGGCGTCGACGCTCAGCGCTCCCACCTGCAAGCGCGCCGGCGGTGGAAGCGACCGGCCACGACGCAGCAGGACCTGGATGCGCCAATGCAGTTCCCGCAGATCAAAAGGCTTGGTCATATAGTCATCGCCGCCGAGGTCAAACCCTTCCTTCTTGGCCTCAATCTCGCCTCTGGTCGTCAGGAAAATGATGGGCACGTTCGACAGAAGCGGATCGGCGCGCATCCGGCGGCAGACCTCAAAGCCGTCCATGTCGGGCATGATGATGTCCAGCACCACCACATCGGGGCATCGCTGGCGCATCAACTGCAGGGCCTGGAGCCCATTGCTGGCGGTTTGCACCCCGTAGCCGGCGCGCCTGAGACCGCGATCTACACTCCAGGTCAAGTCTTCTTCGTCATCCACCACATAGACACAGGCGGCCTTCATCCGATTGCCTTTCTGACAGCCGAACGCACGTCTTTGATGCTGAAGGGTTTGCTGATAAAAGCGCTGTACAGCCCCTGTTGCAGCCCCTCCACAACGACCTTGTCTTCAGGATAGAAGTAGCCGGAGAGCAGGATGAGGACTGGCGTTGAATCGGTCTGTCGTATCTGAGCTGCCAGATCCCTGCCATCCATGTCCGGCAGCATGGCGTCAATGATCACAGCCGCCAAGCCCCCTCTCTGCACCCGGGCCAATGCTTCGCGAGCGGTGGTCGCAGTGGTGATGCAATAGCCTTCCTTTCGCAGGATGTTTCTCAACGCCCAGCACAGGTCGGGCTCATCGTCCACGATCAGGATACTCGCCGGTTTGGTCATTGCTCACTCCCCTGCTCATCGTCCATCAGGGGTAGCGTGACGGTGAAGCTGGTGCCCTGCCCTACCTCGCTCTCGACCTCAATCATCCCTCCTTGTTGTTGGATGATGGCGTACGAAATCGTCAGACCCAGGCCCGTTCCCTGTCCCACCGGCATGGTGGTGAAAAAGGGATCAAAGATCAGGTCCTGATCCTCAGGACCGATGCCACAGCCGCTGTCGGTAAACACAATCTCCATCTGCTCATCGTCGTCGAGTCGGGTAGTGACGGTGAGTTGGCCTCCGTCGGGCATGGCATTGCAGGCATTGAGGATCAGGTTGGAGAAGACCTGCTGCAACAGGCTCTTGTTGCCCCATGTCCACGGCCGCCGAGAGGTGAATGCCTTTATGAGTTCAATGCGTTGCACCATGATCTGGTTGGACAGCAGGCTCAGCGTCCCCTCCAGCGCTTCGTTGACGTCCACCGCAGCCATGCGTTCCTCGGGGGGACGGGCGAACTTGAGCAGGTTCTCGATGATATACGACGCCCGCTGGATGCCAGAGTGGATCCGCTCGGCGCACTCGGCGTGCAGTTGCGCGTTCTCCGGTTCGTCCAGCAAGAGCTGGGCCGCAGCAGAGCTGATGGCCAGGGGGTTGCGGATTTCGTGGGCAATGCCGCCGGCCATGACCCCCAGCGAGGCCATCTTGGCCGATTGAATCACTTGCGCCAGCAACTGCCGGCGCTCGGTGAGGTCTCGCCCCACCCCCACGATGCCTATGATCGCTCCTTCATCATCGCGCATGGGGGAGCAGGCCCAGGCCACCGGTATCTCCTGGCCGGCCTTGGTAGCCAGCAACACCTCGTCCTTTTCGATGCCACCGTGTCTCACCAGGCGGTTCAGCATCTCCCGCATAGTCTCCTGGTGCTCTTCCACGCACAGGGTGGACAGGTGTTTGCCTCCCGCCTGGGAGGAACTGTAGCCGGAGATCTGCTCGGCGGCCTGATTCCAGGTCATGATGCGTCCCGTGGCGTCCAGGGAAACCACGACGTCGTTGGCGCTCTCCACCACGCTGGCCAGGTGGCGCTCGGCACGCCGGACCTCCTCGCCCAACCGCTCCTGCTCCGTGATGTCCTCCATCAGCAGCATCACGTTCTGCACGGCCCCCGCCTCGCCCCGCAACGGGGTCAGGCGGCAGAAATAGACACGGTCGTGCAGGCCCGGCAGGCGGGTCATCCGGCCCCCGCTGAAGGGCCGTCCACTGTCAAAGACCTTCTTCACCTTCTTCCCCAGGTTGGTGTAGGCCAGGACTGCCGGGGAAAAGACCTCGCCGACCTGCTGCCCCAGGGTATTGGCTAAGCTGCGACGGGCCTTCTTCAGAAAATTGCGGTTGGCCGACACGACCCTCAACCGGCGATCGATCATCAGCAGCGAAGAAGGGATGACTTCCATCATCTCCTTGTCTAGACGCACTGCTTCTCGCAGGGCGTCGTTGAGCGCCTCCAACTCCTGGCAACGCATTTTCAGTCCATCTATGGTCTGCACCTCTGCAGTTCTCGAATCTGTCGCCACTTCACTCCCTCCTATCGCTGGTCAAGGAATAGCTGTCCCGCGTCATTCCGGCATCGATCGTGCTCCCACTCAAATGAGTAGACAAGTGCGCTCTACATGATAGGTGATTACCCACCGAGAACAGTGTAGCCGCGACGAAGAACGGTGAGGATGTAGGTGGGCTGCCGCGGCTGAGGCTCGATCTTGGATCGCAAGTTGAGGATGTGCCGTCGCACCAAATCAGGGCTTCCATCCCCTGTCGGATAGTCCCACACCTCCTCCAGTAGTTCTTGGGGGGAAAAGACCTTTCCCGGACGCCCCATCAGACAGTGCAGCAGTTCAAACTCGACCGGGGTCAGACAGGCTTTCGATTGTTCCGTGAACACCTCAAAGGTCTGGCAGTCCAAAGTGAGCCCTCCCACCTGCAAGAGGGGCGCCCGATGGTTCGCCGAAAGCGCCTCACTGCGACGCAACAGGACCCTGATCCGCAATAGCAGCTCTTCGACGTCGAACGGCTTGGGCAGATAGTCATCCCCACCCGCTGCAAAGGCCACTGCCTTGCTCTCGATGCCTCTGTTGGCTGTCAGGAAGAGGATCGGTCGATCCTGCAAGGCAGGGTGAGATCGCACGTGCTGGCAGACGGCAATGCCGTCCATGTGCTCCATCACGATGTCCAGCACGACTAGATCGGGGATCTGCTGACGCAGTTGTTCCAGGGCCTGGGGGCCGCTGTACGCGATTGTGACCTGGTAGCCGGCGTCTTCCAGCGATCTCTTGAGTGCCAGGGCAAGATCTCGATCGTCGTCCACGACCAAAATATGGAACACTGAACTCCTCCTTTCACACCTTGTCAGCCAACACGGGCCAGGGCAGCATCGAGCGGGGGAAGGGTCTCAGATGGAATCACGGATCTCAGCCTGCTCTCCACGGGGCAGATAGATATCGAACGTGGTTCCCCGCCCCACCTCGCTGTGGACATGGATGTGCCCTCCGTTCTGGGTGATGATGCCGTGCACGGTGGCTAGCCCCAGTCCCGTGCCCTGTCCCGGTTCCTTGGTAGTGAAAAAGGGCTCGAAGAGGTGAGACTTCACCTCACCTTCGATCCCCACGCCCGTGTCGCTGACGACCAACATCACGTGCTCGCCAGTTTGCGCATCCAGACGACGGGCCACGTATTCGTCGTCAAGAGCCACGTTGGCCGTCTCAATGGTGAGGTCGCCGCCCTCCGGCATCGCGTCGCAGGCGTTGATCACCAGGCTCACGATCACGTGCTCCATCTGCGAAGGATCCACGTACACCGTCCACAGGTTCTCGCCCAGCGCCGTCACCAATTGGACATCTGCACTGATGATTTGCCGCAACCTCTGACTCAGCGTGTCCAACACCTCATTGAGGTTCAGCGTCCGGGGCTCGGCAATCTCCTGGCGGCCGAAGCTGAGCAATTGATCGATCAACACGGTGTCCCGTCCGATTCCCTTTTGGACCTGCTGCATGTCCCCCCACAGAGGCTCCTCGGGACGTGCCTGCCGCAGCGCCATCCGGGTGTAGAGCTGAATGACGGCCAGCGGGGGTGTATAGGTGGTGGGCAATACCGCCCACCAGCCGGCGCAGCGCCTCCATCTTCTGCGCCTGGCGGAGCTGCTGCTCCAGTTCCGCCCCGCGGGTCACATCGTGCTTGATAGCCACATAATTGACGATCTCCCCGGTCTGATCGCGCACCGCGCTGATGGTCTCTTCTTCGGTGTAGACGCTGCCGTCCTTCTTGCGATTGAGCAAGCGCCCCTGCCATACTCCGCCGGCGGTGAGAGTCTGCCATAGCTCGCGGTAAAAGGTCGCGTCCTGCTTGCCGCTCTTGAGGATACGGGGGTTCTGTCCCAGTGCCTCGGCACAACCATAGCCGGTGGTCTGTTCAAAGGCGGGGTTGACGTAGAGGATGGTGCCCTCGGCGTCGGTGATTATCACCATCTCTGCAGCCTGCTCGACGGCGGTGCCCAAGCGCTGCTGGGTCTCCTCCAGGGGGACCAGCTGCTCCTGCTTCTCCTCCAGCCTGGTGGCGCCGGAGATCAGCCTTGACATAACTATGAGAGCGACGGCAATGACCAGCCCCATTTCGAGGATCGCCTCCCGCCAGTTAATAGGGGTACGTGGCGCCTCGAGCAGAACGTGAGGGAGATCCAGGATTTCGTTCAGCCATGCCAAGATACACAGCAGAACGAACAGGGCGGCTGTGGGGAGCCATATTCTGCTCCACCGTATCATTTCCCCCCCCCGACTGGTCTGCACTTCCTCCAACTCCTTCGTGGGCTGCTCCTCTGACTTGCTATTCCTCATCTGCCGGACCCTCTTCCATGCCTATGCCCTGTCCAGTTCGCTCTCCCAGGCCGTGAGCACGATGGTGGGTACGTCCCTTTCGGATGCCCCGAAGCAGGTCGGTGCCCGGATCTACGCTGGGGACAAAGCCGTCAGCATCATCTGTGCCGACGTCCAGTAGGTCCTCAGGCTGTTGCAGGAACCGGGTCATGAGACGCAGGAAGCCAAGGCGTCGTCCACCAATAGAACGCGAACGGGTTTCATTGTCCACTATCGAGAGACCAGTTTGGTCTGGTTCTTCGCTGTACCTGATCCCTTACTATCATCATAGCGCTAACTGCTGAGTTTGTCAATTCTTCCTGAGAAGATCCGGCTTGACAAACTCAATGGTTCTGTTAGACTTCGTTTCGAGACGGCCCCATCGTCTAGTGGCCTAGGACGCTGGCCTCTCAAGCCGGAAACGGGGATTCAAATTCCCCTGGGGCCACAAACGCCCTCCCAACTAGTGGGGGGCGTTTTTCCATGGAGTCCTCAGCTCCCTCATCCCAGCCCCTCCCTTCCCTCCAACACGGTGATACTCTCACATATCAGTATTGTAGGGACAGCCGTAAAGGTTGCCGTTTGTCTGCGGGAGCAGTCGTTACAGACCTATCATGATTGATTGTTATTCATGTAGTTAGGTTAATAGATAGTCATGGTAGTAGAGCAGTGGATTGTGTGGAAAACGCCGTGCGCTACCTAGATCTCGCACCTGGATACGTGCATACCTACGAGATCTGGGGTCATGAGACATGATTGGGCTGGGGATTCCTCAGCTGAAAACTCCGCGCGATCATGGGGGAGTACCGACAATCGGGCGTCGCTCCATAGCATGATGTGTCATGAAGACCGTTCTTGGGGGAGAGTTCTCCCCGTTTCTGAGTAGTTATCCACCGAAAAGGGGATGTTTTCCACAGCTATCTGTGCTCATGCGCGATGGCCTTCGGGAGGGGACGTATCCACAAACCTGATTCTAGTGGGTACTCATGGCATGAAACCCAGTTGTTGTGGTACTAACACGTGTGGAGAAATTCTCCTGTTGGACCGAGATCGGCGCGGGTGAGACGATTGTCCACATGACGCCATGGTGGGATCCTTTTGGGAGTTGGTGATGTTTCACTCTTAGGGGCAACAAGCAGATGTGCATCTGTGCAAAATGACCGCTAGGGAGCAGTCTCGACCCTCAGTTGATCACCATGCCGACTTTCGGAGTGCCTCCTGACCACGCTGAAACATGCGCGGGATGACGTTCGATTGTTGCCAACGTAGGCCCATGCTATAATGGGTTTTGCTCGACGTACGCAGAGCGAAGAGGTCGCAATGGACACTGCGCACAAAGGCTCTCTGTGCATTTAGGATAGATCTTGTGTAGGACAAGGAGCAGATATGGCAGATCCAGAGGTCACCGAGTTACGCAACAGAATCTTGGGAATCCTGATCCGAAGTACCCGAGATCAAACTCGGGCATCGCGACGTGAGTGTGCGGCGGCGCTGGGAGTTTCTGTTACGCGATTTGCGAATTACGAAAATGGCACAAGGGCTATTTCTCTTCCGGAGCTGGAACTGCTGGCGCGGTATCTTGAGACACCTATGACTGCGTTCCGTGCTACGGCATCTCTGAATGAGATGACCAGGGAGTCCCAGCTTCCCAACCCGGAGGCGTTCCTACCACTTCGCCACCGAATCGTTGGTGCTCGTCTGCGCCAGCTGCGCCAGGAGAAGGACTACACGCAAGCGAAGGTTGCGGAGCTCCTGGGCTGTTCTGCCTCGACCATATCGGACTATGAATATGGACGCAGGGGGATTCCGGTCGCAGATCTGGAGGTGCTGTGTCGCGGTATGGGTGTTGCGTTGGAGTACTTCATGGATCGTGACAGTGAGGTGGGATCGTGGCATCGAGCGCATTCGGAGTTTGAGGAGTTGAAGAGTCTGTCTCCAGAGTTGCGTGAGTTTGTCTTGCGGTCTATCAACCAAAGCTATCTTGATCTGGCGATGAAGCTTTCTAAGATGCCCGCCGGGCAGTTGAGATCGATCGCTGAGGGGCTTCTGGAGATCACGTACTAGGAAGGTCGTGGCCGTGTATTTGCAGCGCAAACGCTAGCGGTAAAATTGAGGGAGGGAACGTATGCCTGAATCCGAGGCCGAGGAACTACAACAGGAGGGGCTGCGGCTCTTTCAGGAGGGTTTATACGATGAAGCCGTACGGAAGTTCAGCGAGGCGATGGAGTATTTTGCTGAACAAGACCGGGAGGCCGAAGTCGGCGAGATGTTGAATAACGTAGGAATCATCCGGCGTAAGCAGGGTCGCTGGGATGAGGCGCTCGAGTCCTTGGAAGAGGCGCTGCGTGTTTTTGTGCGGCTGGAGGACAAGGATCGCGAGGCGCAGGCTCTCGGCAATCTGGCGAGTGTCTACGCTTCGTTGAAGCGCAGGGAGGAAGCTGAGAAGGCCTGGGCGTCTGCCGCAAGCATTTTCCAGGAGCTGGGTGATGGCCAGAAGCAGGGCGACACGCTGTTGGCCCTTGGTATTTCTATGTTCAAGTCCGGTCGGCGGCAAGAGGGATTTGCTACCTATCAAGCCGGTTTGAGCCTTCTGCAAAAACCCACGGTCATGCAACGTTTGTATAGGCTTCTACTGGTTATTCAGATGCGCCTGCTGGGCTAGTGAGGTATTGGGGAGAGGGGATGGCGTCGATATTCGCGAAGCAGGTCTCCTTTGGCCCTTCTTCTGGCGGAAGATGTCACTATCGTGAGGGTGTTTCACGTGAAACACCCTCGGGTATTTCCCGAGGGTTAGGGAGGAGTTTGATGAAGGTCTTCTTGAAAAAAGATGTATCGGGCGTCGGCAAGGCCAATGAGGTTGTTGATGTGGCTGATGGGTATGCGCGCAACTATTTGCTGCCCCACGGTCTGGGTGTGCGAGCAAACGCCGGAGAGATCAAGGTCGCCAAGCAGTACGCCGCAAGCCAAGAGCTCCGTGCCAAGAGGGCTCGAGAGCGCGCCGAGGATCTGGCCATGCTCTTGGCCGACAAGGTGCTCCATTTCACCGTCAAGGCGGGTGAGAAGGGACGTCTCTATGGGTCGATCACGTCTGCCAACATCACTGACCAGCTGGAACGCGAGTTGGGGATCGAGATTGATCATCGTTGGTTGGTGCTGGATCGGCCGATTCGCGAGGTGGGTGAGCACATAGTCACGCTCAAACTTGAGGGTGGCGTGCGTGGACAGGTGAAGGTTGTCGTTGAACCAATTGAGGCTTGATGGGTGATAGTTTGGGGGCCTGGCTGCGCCACGCGCGTGAGTTGCAGCATATAGACCTGGAGGATGTTGTCCGGTCATTGAGGATTCGCCGTCAATACCTCCAGGCGCTCGAGATTGGCGACTATGAGGCGCTGCCCGGGTCAATCCAGGCGCGGGGCTTTCTGCGTAACTACGTGCGCTTCTTGGGTCTCTCTGTAGAGGATGCTCTGGCACGCTACGATGCTGAGATCAGCGGACAGCCGCTGCCGCCTCGCATGCCGCAGGTAGCAAACCCGACGCGGGGAGAGGAGCGCACTTGGGCGCCTCCCCCACCGTCCTTGGAACAGGAACGTGTTGCCGTGCGGGCCAATGCCTCTGGTGGGCTTGTCCGGATTCTTGGTGTGGTGCTGCTCTTCTTCGCTCTGGTGGCCGTGGGTAGCTTCTTATGGTTGCGGTTTGGCCCGGATGATGAGGTCGGTGGCACGGCGGGGCCGACCGCGGCTGCTCTGAACGGTGATGATGCGGGCTCATTGCAGGTAACACCAACACTCAAGCCGGAGCCCACGCCTTCTTTCCCCATCCTGGGAGATGGCACGGTGCGTATTCGTCTGGTGCCCACCGGCCACGCCTGGATCAGTGTCTCCGCTGATGCTGCTGTCGTCTTTCAGGGAATCGCCGATCCTCAGCAGCTTGTCGAGGCGGTGGCTGAGGAGATTCTCATTGTTTCGACGGGGGACGGCGGGGCGTTTCGGCTTTATGTGAATGGCACGGACTGGGGCATGCTGGGGGATCAGGCTGAAGTTGTGCGACGGGCATGGACTCCTCTCGGAGAGACGTCGCTGGAGGATTCGTGAGCAGGCAAACTATCAAAGTGAGGAGGGGCGCTCGGCGCCCCTTTCGCTTCTACATCGCGTCGTTGGGATGTTCCAAGAATACAGTCGACTCAAATTCGATGGCTGTCCTATTGCAGCGGGCCGGTCTGCAGCCTACTCTGGACGCCAAGTCCGCCGACTTGGTTATTGTCAATACGTGTGGGTTTATCGAGTTGGCGCGCCAGGAGTCCCTTGAGACGCTGAATGACCTCGCATCATCTCTCAGACCCAAGCAGAAGCTGGTAGCGGCGGGGTGCTGGGCGCAGCGCAGCCCCGATTTCCTGAAGGAGGCGGTGCCGCGCATCAATGCACTCCTTGGTACACGCTCTTGGGCTCAGATTGCATCGGTGGCGGATGAACTTCTGACCTCTCCTGGCAAGACGACGCTCTCTCTTATCGAGGACCGGATGGTGATGTTGCCCGAAACGGTCAATGCGCCTGGCTATGTTGTGTCGGGTCGCAGCGCGTTTCTGAAAATCGCTGACGGTTGCAGTCGTGAGTGCGCGTTCTGCGCAATCCCAGGGATTAAGGGGCCGACTGTCAGTCGCGGTATGGCATCGATCATCGCAGATGCACAACAGCTGCAGGAATACGGCGTGTTGGAGATTAACCTGATCGCTCAGGACTCAACCTTCTATGGATATGACTTGGGGATGCGAGATGGTCTGGCTCAGTTGTTGGAAGGGTTGGTGGATGCTGTGCCCGATATCCCCTGGATTCGGATCCTCTATGCTTTCCCTGGATTCGTCACACCAAGACTGATCTCGACAATGCGCGATCTTCCTCAGGTGTTGCCGTACGTGGATATCCCCTTGCAGCATGCACATCCGGACGTGCTGCGCCGGATGCGACGCCCAGCCGATATGGAGGGTGTACGGCGCACGTTGTATAATCTGCGCCAGGCCATGCCTGGAATTGCGCTGCGAACGACGATGATCGTGGGCTTCCCCGAAGAAACTGAGGCGGAATTTGCTGCGTTGATGGAGTTCGTGGAAGAGGCGCGGTTTGATCGACTCGGCGTCTTCACCTATTCTCACGAGCCTGGGACTGCAGCGGCTGAGCTCGAAGATGACGTGGCCGCGGAGGTGAAGCAAGCGCGCTACGATCAGGTGATGATTGCACAGCAGGAGATCTCACTCCGGCGCAATCAGGATTTCGTAGGGAAGAGGCTTAAGGTGCTCTTGGAGGGACAGGGGGACGATCTTACCGTGGGCCGATCCTACCGCGATGCGCCGGAGATTGACGGGCTGATTCTGATCCCCGAGGCCGTCGACCCGCATCGCTTTGTGACGGTGGAAGTGACGGAGGCGCTGCCGTATGATCTGACGGGCTGTATTGTTGAGGACGGCGACTAAGACGTACCAAACCTAGGGGCGGGCTCGCTAGGCGTGCAGCCGGCGGAAGACTTCCAGCAGTTCGTTCAACATCATCGCGGTGGCGCCCCAGATACGGGTTTCCCCGACTCGATAACAGGGAGCGGAGAGCATAGCGCCATTTCGGGGCCAATAGTACGTATCAAGCGAGCGCGGATCCAGGAGCGCGTTCAGAGAGACTTGCAGCACGCTGTCCACTTCGACGGGGTCGGGGTGCATCGGCGGCAGCACCGGCAGCCATCCAACAAAGGGATGGACTATGTTTTGGCTCGGGGCGATGAAAAGTGGGGTCATCTCTCCCAGAATCTTGATACAGTGTGTGGAGATTCCCAGTTCTTCTTCGGTCTCTCGAAGTGCTGTATCAGCATACGTAAGATCTGATGGTTCCACACCGCCGCCAGGGAAGGAGATTTGTCCTCCGTGGTGGCGCAGCGACGTCGGTCGTAGGGTGAAGACTAGGGCGAGTCCGTGAGGTGTTGTGTGGAGCAGTGACAAAACTGCTGAAGATCGTGGTCGATCTCCCGGGCCGGGCAGGGTCTGCCGCATCGCCGGCGCCATTTTCATCTGCGCTGCGGCCCCGGGCAGGGACTCCCTGAGGGCCTGTTGTAGATGAATGATGAGAGGCTCAGGATTGCTGGTTTGTTTGGCTGGACTTTCCACACATTGATTATAGCCTTCAGAAGTGAGGGGACAAGGTTCGTATGAGTGGGGAACGGCTCCGCAAGGGGTGGCAGTCTGTGGCCGCTTCTCAACAACGCTGGAGCTTGTCCCTCATCCTGCTGTTAGTGCTCTGTATTGCTAAGTCACCGCCGGTTCACTATGAGATGCCCCCTCCTCAAACGGTCGTGACGACGAATTCCAAGGTGGGTGTCCACACGCGACTTACGGACGAAGTCGAGGATTGGAAGATCCAGACCACGCTGTCGATGGTTCGGGAGATCGGGGCTCCTTGGGCTGTCGAGTACTTCCCGTGGGCGTACATTGAGCCTGAGCCGGGGCAGTTTGCCTGGGACCACACGGATTCTGTGATTGCGCACGCAGAGAACCAGGGCGTGCGCGTGATTGCCCGGCTGGGGATGGTACCTGGGTGGGCGCGACCTGCTCCTGACGAGCAAGAAACGACATCCACGTACCTGGACGCCGAGCACTATGGCGATTTCTCCAGCTTTGTGGGGGCCTTTGTGGCTCGATATCGCGGGACTGTGCACGAAATCATTATCTGGAACGAGCCGAATCTGAGTTTTGAGTGGGGCTATCGCCCTGTGGATCCTGCCGGGTATGTGGAGATGCTGCGCGCAGTCTATCCGGTGGCCCATCGGGCCAATTCGGATATCGTTGTTCTGGCCGGGGCCCTGGCGCCGACGCTTGAGCCTCCGGGAAGCCCAGCGGGCCTCAATGATCTGATTTACCTGCGGAAAATGTATACGTCAGGTGCCGCAGATTCATTTGATGCTCTGGCGGCTCATGCCTACGGGTTGGCTTTTGCTCCGGATGTCGCTGCGGCAGAGGATCTGATCAATTTCCGCCGTGTTGAGCTTCTGCGTGAGATCATGGACAGCCACGGCGATGAGGAAAAGCTCATCTACATCACCGAGTCGGGTTGGAATGACCATCCTCGGTGGTCCTGGGCTGTTCTGCCCAGCCAGCGAGTCCGGTATACATTGGACGCCTACAGCTGGGCAGAAGAGCATTGGGCTTGGTGTCCCGTGGTCGCGATGTGGATGTTCCGAACGCCTGTGTCCTTGCATAACTATCAGGACTACTACGCGTATGTGACACCTGGTTTTCAGGTGCGTCCGATCTACACGGCCGTTCAAGCCTATACCGGTAATGCGCCTTCAGACTAGGGGCGTCCGGTGCCTGGGAACGGTGGAGTCCTTGGTATACTCGTACGCGGCACACAAGCGTATGGCACGCGATCGTGCCGGACTAATTCGGAAACACTGAGGCTAGAGAATGAACCCAACAAGTTGTCTATCTGGGCGCCGGCCCCGACTGAGCTTCTTTGCCGGCCTGAGCTTTCTGCTGGTAAGTCTGGCGGCGTGTTCTCCCGGGAGCATCCCGGAATGGTTTTCCGACCTGCAAGGTTTGATCAGCCCTCTCCCCACGCCTGTCCCCACGTCTCTGCCCATGCCCAAGCCGCTGCCCACGCCCACCCCACTACCCACGACCACGCCCGTTTCGCGGGAAGTGAATCTGACGTTATGGGTCGCTGACATTCTCGATCCTTTTGCTGAAACCGATGGTGCGGAGGCTTTTGGGACGCAAGTTGCTGACTTTGACCGCGCCTCCCGCGAGATCAACGTCGAAGTACTGGTCAAGAAGGGGACGGGCGCGGGCGGGCTCTACGATCTGCTCAATACGGCTTCTCATGTCGCCCCTGCGGTCGTGCCGGATCTACTGATCTTGCATCAGCAGGAGTTGCTCAAGGCTGCTCGTGAGGGATTGATCCAGCCTCTGGATGACTATATGCCGTCAGATGCCGGGTATTTCCCCACTGCTCTGGAGGCCATGACAACGGAGGAGGGCCTGTGGGCTTTTCCGTACGTGGCCAAAGCAGAGCAGATGGGCTATCGTGCGGCGGTGACTGCCACGGCGCCGATTACCTGGACTGCCGTGTTGAGCCAGTCCTATTCACTGGTTCTGCCGGGTGCCCCCTCGGATGGTCTGGCCAGTGATGCGCTGCTATCGATGTATATCGGGGCGGGGGGGCGTGTGGCGGACGATAAAGGCCAGCCTACGCTGGATCGGGCTGTATTGGAAAGAGTCTATGGATTCATTCTGGACCTGCAGCAGGTAGGGTTGTTGGACGCCGAGCAGCTACTCGGTCTGACGGACACGGCGAGCTGCTGGACCGCACTGCTGGAGGGTCAGGCGCAACTGGCCCCCGTCTCGGTGAGTGCGTACTGGAATCCGCGTCTGGCAGCTCTTTCCGGGACGGACGAGTCGTTGGCCCCGGAGGTGCCGGTGACGCCCACCGACGTCGTTCTGCCCACCTGGGTCCCCACGGAGAGCGGCGCTCCGGTCACGATATTGCATACGTGGGGCCTTGCTGTGACGACGGACGATCCTGTGCGCAAGGAAGCTGCTTTGGAGCTGGTTCGCTGGCTGGTCTCGGCGCAGCGTATGGCTGACCTGACGCGCACGGCCTCGCTGGTCCCGACACGGCACCAGGTGGTGGCGACGTGGGGACTGCCGCGCGATGAAGAAGCCTTTATCATCACACTGCTGGAGAGCAGTGTGTCGCCGCCTCCGGCGAACGCAGAGACCGCGGTACGGCGCGCACTACAGACCGGCTTGACCACGATTCTGCAGGGTGACGCCGTTACGGCAGATGTCTCAGCCAGCCAGGCGTTAGCCGATCTAAGGAGATGAGCGCGTTGTCTGACTCAACTGATCTGCAGATGCACAGGCGGAGATTGTGAGCGACGAAGCTGCACGGATGTCGCTGCGCCGCGATATGGCGCTGATTCGTGAAGCAGCCCTCAAGGCAGTCGATCCCTTCGCCGCTGTACTCCGTCACCTTCACCTCGAAGGTGGCCTGCTGCGTGTGGGCACGGCGACGTTGCCCCTGACGGTTCCTGCCGCTGGATCTGCGCGGCGGGTCTTTGTGCTGGCCGTAGGCAAGGCTGCCGTCCCGATGACCGCTGCCGCGTGCCAGGTGTTGGGGGATATCCCCATCGAGGGCGTGGTCGTGACGAAGTATGGTCACGTGGCAAGTTCCGAGTTACCCTCCACGTTGGAGGTCGTAGAGGCGGGCCATCCCGTCCCTGATGCTGCAGGAGTGCGGGGCGGTACGGCGTTC
>CAZEXX010000027.1:15970-21458 GCA_964516885.1 uncultured Anaerolineales bacterium
GTTATCGCTCTTGTGCTCTCAGATGTGGTGGGCGATCCGATGGATGTGATTGCCTCCGGGCCGACAGCTCCAGACCCTACAACCTTCGCACAGGCCTGGGATGTGGTCGAGCGCTATGCCCTGACTGACGTCGTGCCCAAGAGTGTTTCGGCACATCTCCAGGCTGGTCTGCGCGGTGAGGTGGCGGAGACCCCCAAGCCCGGAGATTGCCTCTTCGATCGAGTGCACAATGTGATTGTGGGGTCGAATGCACTTGCTGCGCAAGCTGCAGTTGCGCAGGCTGAGACTTTGGGGTACGCCGGCCTGCTGCTGACGACCTTCATTGAGGGAGAAGCGCGGGAAATAGCCAAGGTTGCTGTGGCGTTAGCCAAGAGCCTCAAGGTGACTGGTCACCCTGTCTCTCTGCCCGCATGCCTTGTGTGGGGGGGAGAAACGACGGTGACGGTGACCGGGCAGGGGAAGGGCGGGCGTAATCAGGAGCTTGCGCTGGCTGCTGCACTGGGGCTAGAAGGGATAGCGGGGGTGGCTGTGATGGCTTTGGCCACCGATGGCACCGACGGCCCTACAGATGCAGCCGGCGCCGTTGTGGATGGGTCAACAGCCGGTCGAGCCCGCGATCGCGGTTGGGACCTGCGGGCAGCGCTACAGGACAACAACGCCTATCCGCTGTTGGCCGATGTGGGGGATTTGCTGCTGCTGGGCCCCACCGGCACAAACGTCAATGATATATTGGTGCTGTTAGCCCGTTAGCCATTTTCTTGCTTTTTGATCCTCCCTCAGGTATGATGACCCAGTGTATCCGTCAATAATCTATTTTGACAAGGGGAATCTTTTTGCAGAGATTATTGGTCACCGGCGGAGCAGGATTCATTGGATCCCATCTGGTGGATGCCCTGCTTGACGCGGGGTACGAGATTATCGTTCTGGATGACCTCTCCGTAGGAAAACGGCACAACTTCGAACATCATCTCGGCAATACTAGGTTTCAGTTCATTGAGGGCTCCGTGCTCGATACCCACCTGGTGAGGGAGTTGACCGCGCAGGTCGACGCCATCTATCACCTGGCTGCGGTCGTCGGTGTCAAGTACATCGTGGATGACCCAGTGCGCGGAATGCAGGTCAATATCAAGGGGACCGAGAACGTTCTGGAAGCAGCCCAACGGACCGGGGCCAAGGTGCTGGTCGCGTCGAGTTCCGAGGTGTACGGTAAGTCCACACAGGTTCCCTTTAAGGAAGAGGATAATGCCATACTGGGGGCGACCTCGGTGCCCCGTTGGTCCTATGCGCTTTCCAAGATGCTGGATGAACAGCTGGCCTTTGCCTATACGCGCCAGACAGGTCTACCGACAGTGGCTGTGCGGTACTTCAATGCCTACGGGATCCGGCTGGATCCCCAGGGGTACGGCAGTGTGATTGCGCGTTTTATCACTCAGGCGCTGCGTGGGCAACCCTTGTCTGTTTATGGCGATGGGCTGCAGACGCGGTCGTTCACCTACGTCGGAGATACTGTGCGCGGCACGATTGCCGCGATGACGTCCGATAAGGCGGTCGGCCAGGCCTTCAACATCGGGTACCCCACGGAAGTCACCATTGTGGCGCTGGCTGACCTTGTCCGCGATCTCGTCGGGACCGGGGTGGACGTGACCCACATTCCCTATGAGCGCGTCTTCGGCGCCGACTTCGAGGAGGCTCGGCGACGGTGCCCCGATGTCTCTCGAGCTCGGGCTCTTCTGGGATTTGAGGCCTCGATCTCTCTCTCTGACGGTCTGCCGGTCACGGTAAAATGGTTCAAGGAGCATCGCGATGAACTCAACTCGGCTTAGTCATTTCTGTGATCGCGCCTTGGAGGCCGGATGGCTTCTGGGCGTGACCATCACCCCAGTCTTCTTTAATGTCTACTCGAGCCGTGTCTTCGAGCCCGACAAGCTCACTACGCTGCGTGCGCTGGCTACCGTGATGGCGGTGCTGTGGTTGACGCGTTACTTTGAGGAACGCACGCAGAGCGGGACGCCGCTGCGGTTCTCGATGAAGACCCCGCTTGTGCTCCCCGCCGTGATCACCATGGTGGTCTACCTGCTCAGCTCGTTGACCTCACTGGTGAGATTGATCAGTATCCTGGGATCGTATCAGCGTCTTCAGGGGACATATACGTTGTTTGGCTACCTGGTGATCTTCTTTGCTATTCTCACAGGGCTGCGCACGCGCACGCAGCTGAGCCGTCTTATCACCGTCCTTGTCCTCAACAGCCTCCCGATCTCCCTCTACGGGATAGTCCAGCACAATGGGCTGGACCCGCTTCCTTGGGCTGGTGATGTCACGAGCCGAGTGGCCTCCAATATGGGCAATTCCATCTTTGTAGCGGCCTATCTGATCATGATCGTGCCGCTGACAGGGTCCCGTATTGTTGAGAGTTTTGGTGACATACTCAGGCGTGAAGAGGCCCGTGTCACCGATGTGCTCCGCGCCTCCGGCTATATCTTCATCTTTGCTGTGCAACTGCTGACCATCTGGTATTCACAGAGCCGTGGTCCGTGGCTCGGCATTGTCGCGTCAGGCTTTCTCTTCCCCTACCTCGCTCTAGTTGTCCTGCAGCGGCAGCGTGCTGCAGAGGACGGCGCTGGCACGATTCGTGATGTCCTTAAGGGATTTGCCTTTGGCCTGGGCAGTCTGGCTGCAGCCATCGCGCTGGCGGCCCTTGCCTTCTGGGCGCTTGAGGGACAGTTGAGGATTTACGTCGCACTGGGGCTGGCCTTGCTCGCTTTCGGCGGCCTGTGGCTGTACTTCATTGTTGAGCGCAAGGGTTGGCGGTGGCTTTGGATCGGCTGGGGCAGTGTCGGTTTGGTGGTGGCCTTGAGCCTCGTTGCGCTCAACATACCGGGCCCTCTGCAGACGCAGGCGCGCAAGGTGGGTGCCCTTCAACGCTTAACGACGATCACCGAGTTGCAGTCAGGCACCGGCAAGGTGCGCGGATTGATCTGGCAGGGCAGCGTTGATCTGGTCTCCCTCCATGAACCGATTTCCTATCCCGATGGCTCATCCGACCGGCTCAATCCGATCCGTCCTCTGGTTGGATATGGTCCGGAGTCTATGTATGTGGCCTACAACTCCTTCTATCCCCCCGAGTTGGGTCACTACGAATCGCGGACCGCTTCTCCTGACCGATCCCATAATGAGACGTTGGACACGCTGGTCATCACCGGAATCCTCGGGTTGGCGGTCTACCTCTTCACAGTGATCAGCTTCTTCGGTTGGGGATTCCATTGGTTGGGCCTGCTGAAGTCGCGCCGAGATCTGGTCGTCTATCTCACGCTGGACATCGTCTTTTCCGTGGCCTTCTTCATCATCGGCTGGCAGCTGGAGGGCGCTTATCTCTTCGCCGTCTCGATCCCGTTGGGTGTGTTGGTTGGCACGATGGCCTACCTGACACTTCAGGCGTTCCGGAGCTTCTTCAGCAGCTCTTCCGCGGAAACCGCGGAGGCTGAGGATCCGGCGCCCGCAGTCCACCCCCACACCGTGCTGCTTATTGGGCTGTTGGCCGGTGTCATTGCGCACTTCGTGGAGAGCAACTTCGGGATTGCTATCGCTGCCACCCGCACAACCTTCTGGGCGTTTGCCGGTCTGCTTGTGGCCCTGGGCCTGACCTGGATTCCGGGCAGTCCCAGGGTTGACGAAGATGCGGGTCAGGGCGAGTCGCACGCATCATCCGGGCGTCGCGCCCGGCGGCGTACCCAATCCAGTCGCGGTGGCGCGTTCCTCGAACCCTGGTCTGCTGCCGTATCTGCGTTGGCTCTGGCGGCGCTCTTCCTGCTAGGAACACTCGCGTTCGACTTCATCAATAACCCCAGCCGTTTGAGCAATGCCGGAGAGATTTTCGTCCAGTCCCTAACGATGAAATACTACCCGACACCGACACGGGCCTACGGCGCCTTGATGATCTTCGTCTTCACCTGGGTGCTGTTTGGCGTCATCGGCCTCTGTGAATTCGATCGGGAAGGTCTCTTCGATCAACACCGGCGCCGCCGTTGGATGTCGGCCATCGCACTCTACGCCGGCATCACGTTGGTGGGATTCCTGATCTTCGGCACTGTTGTCGCCGGTCACCAGGCGATGCTGACGCGGATCCAGATAGCCAGTCTGGATGAGGTTGTGGACGTAGCCGACACGCTGAGCGGTCTGGTGGGGCGTTACTACGGACTGATCTTCGTGGTTCTCGCTGCCATGGGGCTGGTTCTGGTTCGCGAGGATTCCCGCCCCCGCCGGTCTGCCAGCATCGCGGGAGTTTCTGTATTGGTGGTCTTGCTCTTGGTGAGCATGCCCGTCATCCGTAACGGATGCTATAATCTGATCCGCGCCGATATCATCTTCAAGCAGGGCGGCGTCTTTGCCAACAGCAACTCGGTCAGCGAGAAACAGGTGGGCATTCAGCACTTTGAGCGCTCGATCGAGTATGCCCCGCACGAGGACTACTACTACTTGTTCCTGGGCAAGGCCTACCTGGAGTTGGCGCAGGGACTGGGGGAGGAGACGCCGGCCGAGCAGCGTGAGGCTATCTTCGTCAAGACCGAGGAGGTCCTCACTGGGGCGCGCGAGACCAATCCGCTGAATACGGATCACAGCGCGAACCTGGCCCGCTTCTACAAGTCTTGGGCCGCCCGTGTCGCAGCCGACCTGCGCGCCGAAAGTCTCGGGGAAGCGGAGGTTGCCTCTCTGCAGGCGCGGCGCCAGGTGTTGCTCCAGCAGTCAGTGGAGAACTACGAGATTGCACTCAGTCTCAGCCCGCACAATCCGATTCTGTGGAATGAGCTGGCACAGCTCTACGCGATAGATATGGGCGATCAGCCACGGTTTGAGGAGACAATCGCACATTCTCTAGAGGTCGATGAGGAGTTCGAGCAGACCTGGATGTTACTGGGGGATCTGGCCAGCTCTCAGGGCGACATCGATGGTGCCATTGAGTCTTACCTGCGATCTCTTGAGGTCAAGAACAACTGCACCGTCCGGCGTGTGGTCGGCACGCTCTACGCCCAGCAATCCCGCTGGGATGAGGCCGCGGCATTCCTGGAGGCGTCGGTGGCCGAATGTGAGACCGCTGGGGATCTGTGGGAGATGTATCGCGTCTTGGCGATCACCTATGCAAATCAGGGCGAGGTTGCGCTGGCGCTGGAGACGGCCGAGATCTCCCTGGGCCTGGCGCCGGCAGATCAAAAACCGATGATACAGCAGATGATCGATCAGTTGCTGGGAACTGAGTCTCCAGTTGGCGAAGACCCGGCGACTGGCACGCCTTAAGGCTCGAGGAGTCCGGCCGTTTCGTCAGACCCGACGAGCACTCACCGGGCGATTTCCGTCTGTAGAGGAAAGCGTGGAATACCGATGACTCTGGACATCACGACTTACCTGATTGTCTTTGTGGGCGCATTGCTCCTGGCCGTTATTGGCACGCCGCTTTCCCGAAAGCTGGGCCTGCGGCTGCACGCCATAGATCAGC
>CAZEXX010000028.1:0-21285 GCA_964516885.1 uncultured Anaerolineales bacterium
AGAGGAACGGGTGCTGCTGCCCTCTGCCTATATCCTAACGCTGGCTTTCCGCAAACGGGATGCAGAGGCGATTCGTGCGGGCATCGAGACCCGGATGAAGACCGAGACCTGTGAGGCTGAGCTACTAAGCGACCGGATTGCGCATCACGAATGGGAGAACCGGTTCCGCATTATGACGGTCAAGCGTCTGGGCCCCAGCTTGGTTCCTGCTGAGGTCGTGGTTCCCCTCTCGGGATTGGGTCAGATGCTGACTGATGTCGAGCTCAAGGTTGATAAGCCGGTTGTGAAGGAAGGTGTTCTGATCCGGCGCGGACGCAATCCCAAGGGAGAACCCGAGGTGGTGATCTTGGGCTTTATCCCGGCGGATCAGCGGAAGTTCACCTACAACTTCGTCTTCCCCCTGTCATTGACGATCTCGCGCATCGCTGAGTCCCACGGGGGCCGTCCCTATGCTACGGGGCTCTACTACTCCAAGATGGCTGACAAAGTACTCGGGGCAGAGCGCGTGAAGGTGATGAGATCCTTCAAGGCGGCGTCTGATCCCCAGGGAATTCTCAATCCGGGCAAGGTTCTGGATAACTCGATCATCAGCCAAGCTCTGATTGTGGCCAACGCGATGGAGCCGTTGATCCGTCCCTTCGGCAACGCCGTGGTCTCTCAGGTTGGTGAGCGGCCACCAACTGAGCCCGTTCGTGGTATCCCCGGCGATGTTGCCTGGTACGCCTATGCCTGCTCTCAGTGTGGGTACTGTGTCCAAGAGTGTGATCAGTTCTACGGCCGTGGGTGGGAGAGCCAGAGCCCCCGCGGCAAGTGGTATTGGCTCCGGGAGTACATGGAAGGTCGTGAGGAGTGGGATCAGTTCATGGTGGATTCCATCCTGTCCTGTACGACGTGTGAACTCTGTAATCTCAAATGTTCCGCGTCGCTCCCCATTGAGCCCTCCTGGATGAAACTGCGTGGTATGTTGATCGAAGAAGATGGCAGGATGACGTTCCCTCCCTTCGAGATGATGGCGGTTGCGCTCAAGGATCAGGGCAATATCTGGGCCGGCTACCGGCGCCGCCGCGACGAATGGTTCCCCGAGGATCTGAAGGACGCCCATTATGCCAAAGGGAAACAATCTAAATCGGTTTACTTTGCAGGCTGTACCGTCAGCTACGTCGAGCACGATATCGGCATGGCCACTGCTCGCCTCCTCGATGAGGCCGGCGTAGACTTCTCGTACCTGGGACCGAAAGAAAACTGCTGTGGTACGCCCGTGCTAGTGGCCGGTAAGTGGGAGCTGTTCGCCGAGACGATGAAGAAGAATATCGCTGCCGTGAAGGCTGCGGGCGCGGATACCGTGATCACGTCCTGCCCGGCCTGCAATATGATGTGGCGGCACACCTATCCGGAGTGGTCCGAGAAACTCGGGCTTGAGTACGATATCAAGGCCAAGCACTATTCTGAGGTGATCTCTGAGAAGTTGCAGAGCGGCGACTTCGTCTTCCCTGAGAACGATGAAGATCCGGTCACAGTTACTTGGCACGACTCCTGTCACATGGGGCGAGTCTCGAAAATCTATGAGGAGCCCCGGCAGCTCATCCAGGCGATCCCCAACGTGAACTTCGTCGAGATGCCGTACAATCGCGATGCCGCCCACTGTTGCGGTAGCGTATTGACGTTGCTCAAGGAGCCGTTGATAGCCGCCGAGATCGGTAAGGTGCGCCTCGATGAGGCGGTTGAGGTGGGTGCGCAGAAGCTACTGGCCGCGTGCCCGTGCTGTGAATTCCAGTTCCGCGTCACACGCGACAAGAAGCAACTGGATGTGGAGATTGTGGATTTGGCGCGCTTCGCAGCTGAGCGCTTGGGCTACGAATTCCCAGATCCCCATCCCGAGGTTCAGGCCCAATGGGCGGTCTTTGAGGCGATGATCGCCTTGATGACACCCCAGGGCTTTGCCGATCTGATGGGCACGATGTGGCCGGAGATGATTGACGCGATGCCCTTCGGTATGGGTAAGATGATGCGTGTGATGGGGAATGTCCCCGGCGCGCTGGGGATGATGAAACCCTTCTTCCCCATGCTCTTCCCCAAACTGCTGCCGATGATGATGCCCAAGGTCATGGACACGATGCTGGATCGGATCGCTGACCTGATCCCCATGCCGGATTACATGGGGGAACAGATGCCGGATATCATGCCTCAGGTGATGGACAATCTTATGCCCCACATGATCGACGATCTGGTGCCTCTGGTGACGGATCCTATGATCGCCTACCTGAAAGGCAACTAAGCAACCTCAATCCGTGTGCAATAGAGACAAAGCCCGGCTGATTTCTCGGCCGGGCTTTGTCGTTGTCGCGTATGGCATCAATCAGTCAGATCTCAGGGTGATTCGTGGAGTTGTCCCAGCAGTAGTTCCTCGGCGAAAGATCGCACCCGTTGGTGAACTTCATACAAGGCCGACGTCGTATGGTGGTCGATCAGTACCAGACGGGAGAGATGTTCCAGTAGGTCCCTTGCTCCGGTGACGGAGACTTTCCAGACCGCAGCTGCGGCGCTTCTCGTGAACGGCGTCGGGAAGATTGCCCGCGCTTACGTTTGTCCGCTCATGATTAGCAACTTTACCCTTTGACCCTCGTTTCGCCTATGTTATAATCAAAAGTCGATATATATTCTGCTTCGGCAAGAATTTCTCAGATATACGTGTAGCTAATTCTTAGGAGGTTTTATATGGCGGAACGCAAGATGGTGACGATAGACGGCAATACCGCATGCGCTACTGTAGCTCACAAGATCAATGAGGTTATTGCGATCTACCCAATCACACCTTCCAGCCTCATGGGCGAGGTCGCCGATGAGCTCTCAGCCAAAGGCGTGAAGAACATTTGGGGAACCGTCCCATTGGTCGCAGAGATGCAGTCAGAGGGTGGCGCGGCGGGCGCCGTGCACGGGGCACTCCAGACCGGTGCTCTGACCACAACCTTTACAGCATCACAGGGCTTGCTCCTGATGATCCCCAATATGTACAAGATCGCCGGCGAGCTCACCTCAACCGTTTTCAACGTCTCAGCCCGCAGCCTTTCGGCGCAGGCACTCTCCATCTTTGGTGATCACAGCGACATTACCGCAGCTCGCGCGACCGGCTTTGCGCTGTTGGCCAGCAACTCCGTTCAGGAGGCGCCGGACTTCACAGTGATCGCGCAGGCCGCGACGCTTGAAGCTCGAGTCCCCTTCATCCACTTCTTCGACGGTTTCCGCACCAGCAACGAGATCAACAAGATCGAGGAGCTGCCCGAAGAGGCTATCCGCGCTATGATCAGCGATGAGCTGGTGCAGGCACACCGGGCGCGTGGTTTGAATCCGGATCATCCCGTGGTGCGTGGTACGTCCCAGGGGCCCGATGTCTACTTCCAGGCCCGGGAGACGGTCAACCCCTACTACCTGAAGACCCCTGGTATCGTGCAGTCTGCGATGGATAAGTTCGCCGAACTAACCGGCCGCTCCTATCATCTCTTCGACTACGTCGGTGCACCTGATGCCGAGCGCGTGATCATACTGATAGGCTCCGGCGCTGAGGTTGCTGAGGAGACTGTTGAGTACCTGGTTGATAAGGGTGAGAAGGTCGGTGTTCTCAAGGTTCACCTATTCCGCCCCTTCAGTGTTGCCGATTTCGTGGCTGCTCTGCCCGAAAGCGTCAAGATGGTCGCTGCCCTGGATCGCACCAAGGAGCCCGGTAGCATCGGTGAGCCCCTTTACCAGGACTGCATCACGGCATTTGTCGAGGCCGGTCGTGACATCACCGTCATCGGTGGTCGGTACGGTCTGTCCAGCAAGGAATTCACCCCGGCAATGGTCAAGGGCGTCTTCGATGAGATGAAGAAGGAGAGCCCCAAGAACCATTTCACCGTCGGTATCGTCGATGACGTCACCAACACCAGCATCGAGTACGATGCTTCCTTCGACATTGAGGCCGATGATGTCGTGCGAGCCCTTTTCTTTGGTCTGGGTTCTGACGGCACCGTGGGTGCGAATAAGAACAGCATCAAGATCATTGGTGGCGAAACCGACAACTATGCCCAGGGCTACTTCCAGTACGATGCCAAGAAGTCCGGTGGTATCACCGTTTCGCATCTGCGCTTTGGGCCCCGCCCGATCCGCTTTACGTGCTTGGTGACCTCCGCCAACTTCATCGGTTGCCACCAGTTCAGTATGATTGAGCAGTATGATATCCTCAGCAATGCGGTTGAGGGCGCCACGTTCCTGCTCAACAGCCCATATCCGGCTGAAGAGACGTGGGATCGCCTGCCCGCCAAGGTTCAGCAGCAGATCATCGACAAAAAGGTCGAGTTCTACGTCATCGATGCCTACGATGTGGCGCGTGAAATCGGCCTCGGTGGCCGTATCAACACGACGCTGCAGACCTGCTTCTTCGCGCTCTCTGGCGTGCTGCCTCGGGATGAGGCTATCGCCAAGATCAAGGATGCCATCAAGAAGACGTACGGCAAGCGCGGCCAGAAGGTTGTCGATATGAACTTCGCCGCTGTTGATCAAGCGCTTGAGCACATGCACAAGATCGAGGTTCCCACCGAGGTCACCAGCACCATCGAGATGCGCGCGCCTGTCGTGGGCAATGTGCCCGAGTTCGTCGAGCAAGTCACAGCCAAGATGATCATGCGTGAAGGTGACAGTTTGCCCGTTTCCGCGCTGCCCGATGACGGCACCTACCCCGTGGGCACCACGCAGTACGAGAAGCGCGCGATCGCTCTCGAGACCCCCATCTGGGATCCCGATGTCTGTATCCAATGCGGCAAGTGCGCTATGGCCTGCCCGCATGCGGTGATCCGCATCAAGATCTTCGATCCCGAGGTCCTGGAGAACGCTCCGGAGGGTTTCCGCTCTACCGAGGCGCGCGGCAGGGAGTTCGCAGGGAAGTTGTTCACGGTTCAAGAAAGCATCCTGGACTGCACCGGCTGCGGTCTCTGTGTCGAGGTCTGCCCGGCGAAGAACAAGCAGGAGCCCGATCGCAAGGCCATCAACATGACCTCGGTTCTGGATATCCGTGAGCGCGAGTCCGGCTTCTGGAACTTCTTCTTCAACGATATTCCTGACTACAACCGCACCGAGCTGAACCTGAAGACGGTGAAGGGTTCGCAGTTGCTGCGCCCGCTCTTCGAGTTCTCCGGTGCCTGCGCCGGCTGTGGTGAGACGCCGTACGTCCGGCTGCTGAGCCAACTGTTCGGTGATCGCGCCGTCATTGCGAACGCGACCGGCTGTTCATCCATCTTTGGCGGCTATCTGCCCACCACCCCCTACACCACCGACCCCGAGGGCCGCGGTCCAGCCTGGAACAACAGCCTCTTCGAGGACAACGCTGAGTTTGGATACGGCTTCCGGCTGACGCTTGACAAGCAGGAGGAGTACGCCAAGGAACTGGTGAAGCGCTTCAGCAGTAAGCTGGGTGACGATCTGGTCGAAGGATTGATCAATTCCTCGCAGCAGACTGAGGCCGACTATGCGGAGCAGCGCGAGCGCGTGATGCAGCTGCGGATTCGCATGGCCGAGGAGACCAGCCCCGCTGCCAAGGACCTGCTGAGCCTGTCTGACGTCCTCGTCCGCCGTTCTGTGTGGATCCTCGGTGGTGACGGTTGGGCCTACGACATCGGCTACGGTGGTTTGGACCACGTCCTGGCCCAGGGCCGCAACGTGAACGTGATGGTTCTGGATACCCAGGTCTATTCCAACACCGGTGGTCAGATGTCCAAAGCGACCCCGCGTGGCGCCGTGGCGAAGTTCGCCTTCGCCGGCCGCTCGCTGCCCAAGAAGGATCTGGGTATGATCGCGATGACCTACGGCAACATCTACGTTGCGCAGGTGGCTATGGGCGCGAATGACACGCAGACGCTGCGCGCAATCCGCGAAGCCGAGTCCTATGAGGGCCCGAGCCTCATCATCGCCTACAGCCACTGCATCGCGCACGGTATTCGCCAGATGAAGTTCGGTTTTGCCCAGCAGAAGCTGGCCGTCGACTCCGGTGCCTGGATGCTGTACCGGTACGACCCGCGGCTGATCGCAGAGGGCAAGAACCCGCTCCATCTCGACTCCCGCGAGCCGAAGAGCGATATCGCCGAGTACATGTACAACGAGGTCCGCTTCCGCATGCTGCAGCAGTCGATGCCGGAGCGGGCCGAGCAGTTGCTGAAGCTGGCGCGTTCCGATGCCAAGGCGCGCTGGAACCAGTACAAGCAGATGGCTGAGATGGATTACAGCTGGGCTGCCGAGTAGTCGTGACCACTTAGTTGTCAGACTATCAGACTAGAGGAAACACCCTCCGAGTTTCTCGGAGGGTGTTTTTACATGCTCGGGGTCTTGATCGTGGGTGGTCAAACACCTTGGAGCAGTTGCTGGATGATAGGCTCTGCGTCGAGGACGTGGTCGACGGCGAAATCAACGCCGTCGGTGACCTGTCCCCCTTTGCGCACCAAGACGGTATGGATGCCGGCGGTAGCGGCACCTTGCAGGTAGGAAACACGATCATCCAGCAAGACGCAGGCCTCGCCGGGCAAGTTAAGCGTCCCCAAGACCCAGTTGAACGCGTGGAGATCCGGCTTGCTGCGGTAGCCCACGGCACGGACATCAAAGATGTGCTCGAAGTACTTGCGGACACCCAGGTGCTGGGTGATGCGCTCAGCCCAGCTGGCGATGCTGTTGGTGAAGACAGACTTGGGTGCCGGCAACCGTGACAGCATCTCTGCCAGTCTGGGATCCGGGTCGAGGTAGCGCGTGATGTCCAGGTCATGCACGTAGTCAAGATAGTCGTCGATATCCACTCCTGGATGCTCCCGCAGCAGTCCCGCCATCGTCGTCCCGTAGGTTGTGAAATAGTGCCTGCGCAGGATTCTAGCTTCGGTCTCGCTCACGTGCAGGGCCTGCAGGGTCCATTGTTCAATGCGCAGTCCTACCTCGTCAAAGAGGCCGGACACGTCGGTGTACAGCGTATCATCAAGATCAAACAGCAAGTGCTTTATCGCAGTCATATGTCTCCCAATAAACGACCCTTATGGCGATGCCTCCGGCTATACAGCCGGAGGCATTGCAAGGGCTTGAGTCCGCTTCGACGTGGACGTTGTCCCTGGCGCTGGACAGCTCTTCGCTACAGTGTGTCGTTCAAGGGCAGCGCGACCAGTCCGCTGACGATCTTCGGGTAGAAGTCCGTGGATTTCTGCGGCATACGTTCCCCGGCTGCCGTACAGGCGTGAACCTGCGCCATCTTGGTCGGGTTGAGCAAGAAGAGGAAATTGGCCTCTCCCTGATCGACTGCGGTCAGTCCCGGCGCCGGATCCCGCAAGTACGTGAGGTTCTCACGTCGCACCACGCTCTCCTTGCTCAGGCCCATCGTCTTCTCAATGATCACCTCGTGCAGCACCGTCACATCCAGCTTGCGGAAGTTCGGGTCACGAGTCGGGAGGAGTTCAGCCATTATGCTCATGGACTTCAGTGTGAGGAGGCTGTACGTACCGTCATAGAAGCCATATCGCAGCTGATCCAGGGTAGCCTCAGCCATCGCGCTTTGGAGTTGAGGCATATCCGCAAAGGGCGTGATATCGAAGTAGGGTTCAAGTGCGGACAGCAGCGCCTTGCTATCCATCCCCGTGTAGGAATGAATCAGCCGATGTGTGGGCAGCACCACTAGACCGGGATCGTCCATACTCACAAGGGTCGTCAGAACGTAGTTGAAGGCCGCATCGGCGGGTGCATCCGGATGCTGCTTCCTCATATCATCGCGGTAGCTCAGCGCCGTCTCGTAGCGGTGGTGCCCATCGGCGATGATCAGCGGTCCGTGCTCCGCCATTGCATCGGTGACCTCCGCGATGACCTCGGAATCTGTGATCACCCAGAAGTTCTGCTCGACATCCGGCTCGATAACCTTGTCGTAAACGATAGCCGGCATATGCGTATCCAAGAACGGCTGGATCAGCTTGTTGATCTCAGCCTGCGCGTCGGGGTAGAGGATGAAGATGTGGCCCCAGGCTGTCTGCGTGGCGACCGTCAGGTTGAGGCGATCGACCTTTGGTCCGCGCATCGTATATTCGTGGGGTAGGACCACGCCCTCATCGAAGGTGGTCAGCTCCAGAGCCGCGGTCACGCCGAGGCGCACGTGCTCGATGCCGTCCGGTGTTGTGAAGCGCTGTTCGATCACGTAGAGCGCGGGTTCCGGGTCGATGATGAGGACATCCTCGGCTCGCCAGTTACGAACATAGCATTGAGCTCGGGTGTAGACGTTGTTGGTCGCATCATCCTCGGGAGTCTGTTTTCCCTGGATGATGCGCGCGATATTGTATGCTGACTGCTCATAGTAAGCAGCCTGCTCCTTCTCGTGAATCCGGTCATAGGGGGCTGTGATGACATCCGACAGGTCGCAGTTCTTGTCGGGGTTATATCGTAGGCCGCGAAAAGGTCGTATGTTTGCCATTGTGTCTCCCGTCAAGATCAGGCGAGATAGCTGGTCGCTATCTTAACGATTTCCTCACCGACGCGGTTCTGAGCCTCAACCGTGGCTGCACCGATATGCGGCGTCGCGACAACGTTGGGCAGCGCGACCAACTTGAGGAGCAGATCGCTCTTTGGGGGCTCCTCGGTGAAGACGTCCAGGGCGGCACCGCCCAACACGCCATTTGTCAGCGCCTCGTACAAGGCCGCCTCATCTACCGTTCCGCCACGGGACGCTTGAACCAGGTACGCCCCTTTCTTGATCTTGGCGAAAGCCTGGGAGCCGATGAATCCGGCCGTCTGCGTGGTCATCGGTACATGGAGACTGATGTAGTCCACCGCAGCAAATACCTCGTCCAGAGGGATGATGTCGGGGTGTTCGATGTAGGGATCATAGGCAACCACCTTCATGCCCAGTGCCTTGGCTTTGTCGCCGAGCAGTTGTCCGATCCTGCCGTAGCCGACCACGCCGAGCGTCTTTCCGGCGATCTCCGTTCCCTTAAGTTGCTTCTTCTCCCAGCGACCGTCCTTCATCGAGCTATCGGCCTGCGCCAGGTGCCGTGCGAGGCTGATCATCATGCCCAGGACCAACTCGGCGACGGCGTTGGAATTCGCCGCAGGCGTATTGCACACGTCGATGCCCTTGCTCTTGGCGTGATCTACATCAATGCTATCCAAGCCGGCCCCGCCGCGGATAATTACCTTCAGCTGGGTCGCTTTGTCGATCAGATTCTCACGCACCTTGGTGCGGCTGCGCACCACAATACCTTCGTACTCGCCGATGATGCCCGCCAGATCGTCCAGCGTGATGTCGTCACGCACGTCGACGTCGATGCCGGCGGCGCGCATCGCTTCGACCGCTGATGCGGCGATTGGGTCACAAACCAGTAGCTTGCCCATGCTCTAGACTCCTTCTATTGTGCGGAGGGATAGGGATAAGGGATATGGCAACAAAGAATCCCTTGTTGCCTTGTTCCTGACTAGGCCAACCCTACGATGTCGTCGATCAGGCCCAACACCCAGCGAATGTCTTTTGGTGTCAGGTCGCCCATATGCGCGATACGGAAGGTCTTCTCCTTGAGTTTGCTGCCATATCCATTGGAGATCATGGCGCCGCGCTTCCCGAGCTCCTTGTTGAGATCCGCAATGCTGATGCCGCGCGTGTTGGCCACCGCGGTCACGGTGTTGGAGAGGTAGGCCTCGTCCGCGAAGAGCGCCCAGTGTTTCCTGGCCCAGACGTGTACCAGCTCCGCCATCTCGGCGTGCCGTGCCCAGCGGGCCTCCAGACCCTCCTCAAGGATGTCGTCCATCTGTTGGTTGAGTGCCCGGATCATGCTGATAGCCGGCGTGGCCGGCGTCTGGCTGCGTTTGTAATACTTCAGCATATTGAGAAAGTCGTAGTAGTAACCGCGATTCGGGACCTGCTCCGCGCGCTTCAGAGCGCGCTCGCTGACGGCGGTGATTGCGAGACCTGGGGGTAGAGCGAAGCATTTCTGGGAGCTGGAAATCACCACGTCCACGTCCCAAGCATCGACTTCGATCTTGACCCCGCCCATGGCCGAGACGGCGTCGACCAGAATGACGACGTCGGGATACTTCTCGCGGACCATTGCCGCGATCTCTTTCAGGGGGTTCATGACCCCGGTCGAGGTCTCGTTGAGGGTAACCGTCAGGACGTCGTAGTCCCCCTGGCTTAAGGCTGCATCGACTATTTCAGGGGAAAAGCCCTGTCCCCATTCTACATCGACTCGATCCACGGGCACGCCGTTGGCTGCGGTGATCTGGTGCCAGCGATCTGAAAACGCACCACACACAGTCACCAGGGCTCGCTTGAGAACAGTCTGTCGGATTGCACCCTCCATCACACCGGTGCCCGAACTGGAGTAGATGAAGACCGGTTGCTCCGTGTAGAGGAGTTGCTGAAGCTTTGGGGTGACTTCAGCCTGAAGATCCGAGTACTCTGTGCTTCGATGTCCGATCATGGGTGCCGTCTGGGCGTCCAGAATGGACTTGCGCACGTGAGTAGGGCCTGGAATGAACAGCTTCTTGTACATTGTGGGTATCTCCCTTAGGTTGATGCTGCTTGAGCTAATCCTATCGGTTCAATCCATCTGAAACAAGTGAGAGAAATCCGGTACTTGCACGATCCCTGCCACCCATGTTGGTGTGAGCCGTGAGATACCATCACCCGAGCCAGCCGGCAGGGGATTGGGCGCTGGTGGTGAGGCCGAAGGCCTACGTCTAGTCTACACCAAGCCTGGAACGCCGTCAATCGTGCCTGTGAACCATAACCGAGCGGCATCCATCACCGCGACTATGGCGAGCGCGAATACAAAGCCCCAGACAATGGGAACCCAGGCCTCGCGCCAACCACTCACAGTGGCATCCCGCCGCAAGATCAAGACGAACATCATGGCTCCCAACAGAGTGAACATTGTGAGCGTTCCCAAGGCACTGAAGATCGAAACGATATAGAGGGCTACGATGGATTGAGTGGTCTCCAGAAGCAGGATGATCGCTGCCATCCCCAATTCGATAGCGATCAGCTGACCTAACTCGTGTCCGGATCTCAGGGTGGCGGAATCCTCTCCATCCGACCACAGGGATTGGTTGAACGCCGGGATGAGGATCACGCTCATCGACATCCCCATCAGCGTGCCACTCAGCAGGCGTAACCATGGGTGCGGTGCGTACCCCAGGATGCCTATGCCGGGCTCACGCGCCACAAACTGTGCGATAATGGCGTAGAATTGGCTGTCCGACGTGGTGGAGTTGATGCCGTCAAGTGCCCAAAAGGCCGCAAAGAGGAATAGCGGAACGAACATGGTCCACCGGGGAAATCGGATAGACCGACGTCGTCGCCACAGAACCCAGTGAACCAGCACGCCGGTCAGAGCGCCGGGAAAGGTGCCCGTGCAGCGTTGGCACAAAGGCGTCTGATGATCGGCAATCTCGAAAGAGTGGCTGAGCCGGCGGTGGCAGACGGCGGCGCCGACGTAGTCCAGTTTGCGCAGCAGCCCCCCCGGCGTCAGGATTACGAGCGCCAGGACGCCCGCAACTGCTAGCGCCACGCCTAGCCATTTCACCGTAGGAGAGAAGGGTTTTGCCATCAGGCTGGTCCCAGGGAGCTCAGTCCGCTCGAAGTTTCATGGAGGATGATTATAATAGTCCAAGGGTAAAAAGACAAACATGCTCCGGAGGACAGCGCGATGATAGAAGTAATCCCGACACTGCTCGATCGGATAGAGGAACGTGCCCGTCAGGCGAGACCCACAGATATTCGTATTGGCGCCTATTGGACCTATGTCGCGGTGGAGTTGGCAGGCCGGACGCTGGCTGGTCTCTCCTCCACGCTGAGCGGAGGATCCCACGAGGCGCACCGCCGTGGGCATATGCCGATCTCGGACGCCGGACGTCTTCTTGACTATGATGCGTTTGCGTTGGCGTCGCTGGCGGCAGGTGATGATCTGCTGCCCGCGAGCACGGGCATGGCGACGATCAATGCCTTGCTCGACGTTGACGAATCGCTATGTACCGAAGTCAATGCGGCGGACGTCATCGCAGAACGGGGGAGCGGCGCCAAGGTGGCCGTGGTCGGCCATTTTCCGTTCATCCCCAAGCTCAAAGAGATCGCGGACGAACTTTGGGTTCTGGAGCTGCAACCGGGCGAGGGGGACTTGCCGGCTGACGCCGCTGCGGATGTGATTCCTCAGGCAGATGTTGTGGCGCTGACCGGGACATCATTGCTCAACAGGACGTTCGAGGGCTTGATGCGTCTCTGTCGTCAAGACGCCTTTGTGGTGGTGCTGGGGGCGACAACACCTCTTTCGCCGGTTTTATTTGAGGCCGGCGCCGATGCCATCTCCGGTACGCGCGTGACTGATCCGGTCCGGGCCGCTCTGGCCGTCAGTCAGGGCGCTACTTTCCGCCAGATCCCCGGCAAACGTCTGCTGACGATGTTTCGGCCTTAGGGTTCAGCCGACCCTGAATGTCAGCCAACCTTGAAGGTTGGTGAGATAAAAGGCACAAAGGCCACGCCGCCCATATCCTCCTTGCGGATGGTGCCGGCTTCCTTGGTGACCTGCCACAGGAATTGGGTGCTATACGGGCGTCCCACGGGGATCACAAGATGGCCGCCTTCCGCCAACTGTGCAATCAGGGGTTTGGGTATCTTCGGCGCGGCGGCGGTCACCACGATGCCATCATATGGTGCGAACTCGGTCCAGCCTTGGTAGCCGTCCCCCAGTTTGCAGTGGGCTGCATAGCCCAGTCGCGCCAACAGTTCCTGTGCTGCCTGGTGTAGTTCGGGGATTCTCTCAACTGTGTAGACGTCCATACCCATCGCCGCCAGGACGGCGGTCTGGTACCCCGAGCCGGTCCCTATCTCCAGCACTGGGGCGCCCGTTTTCAGCATCAAGGCCTCGGTCATCACCGCAACGATATAGGGTTGAGAGATTGTCTGTTCGTGCCCAATGGGCAACGCGAAATCGCCATAGGCAGCACTGCCGGCCTGTGGGGCCGCAACGAACAAGTGCCGTGGGACCTGCGCCATAGCATCAAGGACCCGCGAGTCCCGAACGCCGCGTCTCTTGATTAGGGCCACCATCTCGTTCTGATCCATACGTCCCTCTCTGATCGGGCCAGAGTGTTGGTTTGGGGTGCTATGGGCAGTTATCTGCGTCCGGAAAAGCAATAGTGCCTTGCCAATCCAGGATGTCCTCGCCGGACAGGATCCACACCTCAATGGGATAGGGCTTGCAGCGGCGCGACTCGAATGACAGGGTTCCGTCGGGGAGCTCGGTTACCGCGCTGATCCGGTCCTGGTAGTATGTGTAGTCGCCCGACCCGCCTGTGGCTGTAATCACAGCGACGCCGGTCCAGAGGTCGCGGGAGGGGAACAACTCCCAAGAGAGCAGCTCCGGGTCGCCCACGGCAAGCGGCGTCCGCGTCGGTTCCTCAAAGACGAACTCCGCCGCGAGAGTCGATCCCACCGCGGGAATGTCCTCCACTGCGAGATCGACGGTGAACCGCCCGCTTGATCCGCTGCCGAGGACGCTCCCGTCGGCTTGGCGGAGCTCCCAAACCGTCTGGTATGTCCCCAGTTCCTCGGGGGCTGTCATCGGCACAATGAACTGAATCTTCTCTCCGGGGGACAGACTTGCTACAGGAAAGCTCCCCGGTGCTGCCAGCAGGTCACCCTCGGCGAAGATCATCTTGATGGCTTGGGGCCAGGCACAGGTGCCGCTGTTGCGCAAGGTGATGTAGGCAACTACAGAGGCACCTGGGCTGACGATCGTATCGGGCTGGAGGTCGATCTCGTCGAGTCGGACTCGAACCACGCAAGCTGCTGTTGGCGTGGCTACTGCTGCTGCCGGCGAGGGCGGCTGGGTCGCGGTGGGCTTGGGGGGAAGCGCGGTAGCCGACTCGGTTGGTGCGATGGTTGCCACCGCCGGTGTCGTCTCCGCGGGGTTAGGTGCGGCGGCGGAGCCGGCGACAAGCAGGTTCTGGACCACCGGGGGGGCGCCGCCGGACCGGTTGTACCATATGCCTCCGCCGATGCCCGTCACGATCAGCAGCACCAGCACGTTGCGTAGGACCGGCCAAAAGCGTGATTTGGTCCGTCGCGGGGTTGTGGCCTCGGGCCCGGAGGTGTCACCGGCGGATTCCAGTGCTTCATCGATGGTTCGATGCGACCACGGTGACCATGATCTGGCCGCTACAGCGGGCGGCACGGCGTTCGCCGCGGCATCATCGTCCGGTGCGCCCGCCAATCGGGCATCCACCAGAGCCTGCTTGTCGGCGAGGTCCACGTCACGTTGGGCGGCTGCCTCCGCCTCTTCGGCAACGTGCGCCCTATCCACGCTGTCTGATTCCATGACCGATGTCGCTGTTTCTCTCGGGATGCCATCCGGCGCAGCAGGTGGCGGCGATGTGAGCGGGCCCCCACCCTGGCCGCCGTTGGCCGGAAGCCCGATGGCTTCGCGCAACGCAGCTGCCATCTCTCCTGCGTCTTTGTACCGCTCCTTGGGCTCTTTCCGGAGACCCCGGAGGATGACTTTCTCCAGCGCGACTGGTATGTCGCGGTTGTAGAGTGATGGGCTGGGCGCCTCTTTGTTGATGTGCTGCATCACCATGCCTATGGGCGTCTCGGCAGTGAAGGGCAGGCATCCTGCTGTCATCTGGTAGAGGACCACACTGAGGGAGTAGATGTCGGACAACGCCGTGCCGGGCTTGCCGATCCCGATTTCCGGGGCCATATAGGCGGGCGTCCCGACCATCGCTCCACTTGCCGTGATGCCGGACAGGGTGAGCATCTTGGCGATGCCGAAATCCGTCAGGACGGGTTGGTGCTCATCGAGGAACATGATATTGGCCGGTTTGACATCCCGGTGCACCATGCTCCGGTGGTGGGCATAGTCCAGCGCGTCGGCCAGAGCGGCGCCAATGCGCACGGTCTCCTCCGGCGTGAGCCGAGCTTCGCCGAGCCGATTCTTGAGCGTTGGCCCGTCGATGAATTCCATCACCATATAGTAGATGTCCAGCTCATCGTTGTGATCGAAATCGTAGACCTGGACGATGTTTGGGTGGCGCAATGTCGCCACGATCCGCGCCTCACGCTGGAAACGGACGACGAACCCTTCCTCATCGGCAAGGAACGGGTGTAGGACCTTGATGGCGACCATGCGGTCAAGCTGTGCCTGTTGGCCGCGGTAGACCTCTGACATGCCACCGTGGCCAACATGCTCAAGGACCTCGTATTTGTCTAGGGTCTTGCCGATCAGATATTGGGCGCTGCTCACGGGTGTCCTAACTCTGTCTCTATTGCGGCTGCGATCTGGGAGTTCCGGCTACCAGGAGCGCATACAACGTTAGGATCATTATACCTTCTTGGAAAGCGGTCACAAGGGGTTCGGTTCAGAAGGGGTACTGATTCTGGTATAATGACGGCACTATGGCACTATTTGTAGCATCACATCTGGCGAAATACTTCGGCATTGATGACATATTCACAGACCTCTCCCTCGCACTGCACGCCGGCGAGCGGGTGGCTCTTGTTGGCCTTAACGGATGCGGCAAGAGCACGCTGCTGGATATCATCGCCGGTGTCACCGAGACTGACGGTGGCACTGTAACCATCGCCCGGGACATCCGTCTGGGATATCTACCGCAGCAGCCGGACTTCCGAGAAGACGGCACCCTCTGGGAGGCGATGGAGGCTGTCCTCGCCGGGCTGCAGGCGCGGCAGGCGCAATTGCGCCGACTCGAGGCCTTGATGGCGTCCCCGGATGATGCGGAGCGGGAACGCGCGATTGGGCGTTATGGTCGGGAGCTTGAGGCGTTCGAGCGTGACGGTGGCTTCACATATGAGGCCCGGATCGGGCAGGTACTGGGGGGACTCGGCTTCGCCGTGGACGAATTTCACGAGCCGGTCGCGCACCTCAGCGGAGGGCAGAAGACACGCGCGCTGCTGGCGCGCCTACTGCTTGAGGAGCCGGATGTGCTGCTGCTGGACGAGCCCATCAACCACCTCGACCTTGAGGGGATCGAGTGGTTGGAGGACCAGCTCAAGGTCTGGAAAGGTGGTCTGATTGTTGTTGCGCACGATCGCGCCTTCCTGGACACGGTCGCGACACGAGTCCTGGAGATGTCGCACGGCGCGCTGGAAAGCTACAAGGGCAACTACAGCGCCTACGCCATGCAGCGTGGGCAGCGGGTTGCGCATCAAATGGCCGAATACAAGGCCCAGAAGCGCCATATTGAGGAGACCGAGGAGTATATCCGGCGCTATATGGCCGGCCAACGTTCCTCTCAGGCGAAGGGACGCCTGAAACGCCTTGAGCGTGTGGAGCGCCTCAACCGTCCCATTGAGGATAGCCGGATCAACCTGAATCTGCAGACTACGCTGCGCAGCGGCGATTTGGTTCTGGGCCTCTATGACCTTGCGGCGGGCTATGAGCCGCACAGACCCCTGGTTACTGTGGACGAGGTCGAGGTGCGGCGCGGACAATGCGTCGCGCTGGTCGGGCCGAACGGATCGGGGAAGACGACACTGCTCCGCACCATACTGCGCCGCCTCCGCCCATTGGCGGGCCGGGTGCGCATCGGCGCCGCCGTGCGCATCGGCTATTTTGCGCAAGTGCAGGATCACCTTGTCCCCGGAAAGTCCGTTCTGGATACGCTATTGGATGCTGGGATGGGGTCGATCGCTGAGACCCGCAGTTTCCTGGCACGCTACGGCTTCCGTGGGGAAGATGTCTTCAAGGATGTCGGCGTGCTGTCCGGCGGCGAACGGTCCCGCGTGGCTATCGCGATTCTGTCGCTGTCCAAGGCTAACTTCCTGCTCCTGGACGAGCCGACGAACCACTTGGATATCCGGTCCCAAGAGGTGCTTCAGGACGTGCTGCAGGCGTTCAATGGTACGATCCTGATGGTGAGCCACGACCGGTATCTGATCCACAAAGTGACGACCCATGTGTGGGCCATTGCGGAGAAGCAACTCCACGTGTTCAACGAGGGCTACGAGGCCTACGAGGCGTGGCATCGGCTGTGGCGTGATGCCCCAAGTAAGGCTCAGCAGAAAGCCAGCGCGGCGCGGGAACGACACGAAGCCGTGCGACGTGTGCAGCGCGACCGCAAGCGAGCATTTGACAAGCAGCGCGAACGCCTTGAGGAGTTAGAGGCCACGATTCACGCTTTCGAAGTTGATCTGAAGGGATTGACGGCTGCGCTGGGTGCGGCCGGGCGCAAACAGGATATCTCAGGCGTCTCGAAGTTGGGTACTGAATACCGCAAGATCGAGTCGAAGTTGGATCAACTCCTTGAGGAATGGGCTGAAGTCGCGGATACCCCGATCGCGGAAGTGTGAGAGAGCCCAAGGATACCGTGACACAACACAGAGCACGCACCGAGGAGGCTCAGCAGCAGTGGCGTGACGTCCTGCCGGCTGCCGCTGCGCGCAAGAGGGCGCAGCGGGATACTCAAGGCAGTGCCCCCTACCGCATCGGTCTGACCGGTAACATCGCCACGGGGAAGAGTACGGTTGGCCGTATGTTGGCCTCCCTGGGCGCCGAGCTGATCGATGCCGACAAGGTGGCTCACGCGGTCATGGCTCCTGCAGGCAGTGCCTACGCAGGCGTGGTCGAGGCCTTCGGCCCCGGCATAGTGGGTGATGCCGGCGAGATAGATCGCCGCGCGCTGGGCCGGATCGTGTTTGCGGACCCGGGGGCGCTCAAGCGGTTGGAGGCGCTGGTCCATCCGGCGGTGATCGCTGCGGTGAACCAGCGGATTGAGCGGAGCATAGCCATGGCTGTGGTCGTCGAAGCGATCAAGCTTCTGGAGAGCGGGATGGCCGAATCCTCTGACGCTATCTGGGTGACGACGTGCTCCGAAGAGGTGCAGCTTGCGCGGCTGATGGAGCCCCGCGGGCTGTCGAGAGAGGATGCGCTGGTCCGGATCCGCGCGCAGGCCCCGCAGGCTGAGAAGGTGCTCCGCGCCGACGTTGTGGTTGACACCGAAGGGACGTTGGCGGAGACTCGCGCACAAGTTGAGGCCGCGTGGGCGGAGTTTCGGCGCCACCTCGACCGGTAGCCGACCATATCTTCGCATCTCAGAGGTCGGCCTGCGCAGCGCAGTCCCTCCCGATAAAACGGCGGATCTCTCTGAACTCTCCCATACCCCCTCCCGCAGCTGCGCGTGCAGTCCCCGTGCTCTGCCGGCTTGACGATATCCCGGATGAGATTGAGGAGTCGGTCCGGGTTCTTGCAGCGTGGCGGCACGTGCGCTGAGGAATGCAGGGTTGCGTGCTGTGTCCTCTCTCCCTCTGAGTCCTACACTTTCTCCACGCTTCGTGGTGCCACGCGGGTGGCGATGCGACATCATATCCAGTTGCAGGTTGTGGGGACCGGCGACGGTGGGGCCGAGGTTGGGAATGTAGAGATAGTTCGTAACCGAGGCGTCGAGGGACTGACCCTTTTCTCCCGGCCCATTCACTTGAACAAGGAACAGCACCGCAATCTGTCGGGTGAGCGCTATCCTCTCGTGCTGATCGATGGCTATCGCCCGATATGCACCCGGATGTTGGGGTTTTGATGACGAATTTGCCGGATATGACTTGACGACTATCCTTATTCGGCAGGGGCATCATCGCATTGCTTTGCTCGTGGGCACCAAGACGTTTGTGACTAGCGTTCAGGAAGGGTTGCGTGGCTGCCGTCGGGCCCTGGAGGAACACGGGGTCGTCTATGGTGGGTGGGCGCCGGGGTGGATGATGTGCTTGGTGAGAAGGCGATGGAACCACCTGCCCAGCGCAGGCACAATGATGTGCCGGCTCCTCCCAGGATGGTTCGTGTTTCTATGGGAATCAGGGATATCTGCAGCAAGCAGCGACCGCCTGACTTCCTGGTCGAAGAGGGGCACTATTCTGCTTGTTTCCTCCACCGGGACAAACCCGAACGAGGCCATAACGAATAGCTGGTCTGATTCCAGCTCGAAACGCAGTAAATGGCAAGCCCACAAGACCGGTTTTGTGGGCTTGCTTTTGGCACTGAGGTCCTTTCTATAGGAGGTAAATCGTATGGCAAAGCCGTTGAAGATAGGGTTGATTGGCACTGGTGGTATCGCGCAGGTCCATATGCGCGCACTCGCCAAGACGGAGGAGATCGAGGTCGTCGCAGTGTGCGACATCGTCGAGGAAAAAGCGATCAGGACCGCCGAGAAGTTCGGCGTCCCGAACGTCTTCGTGGATTACCGTGATATCCTCAAGATGGATGAGATCGAGGCCGTCAGTATCTGTACCTGGAACCAGGCTCACTGTGCCCCGACGGTGGACGCGCTCCACGCCGGCAAGCACGTCTTGTGTGAGAAGCCGATGGCGGCCACCCTCGCCGACGCCACCGCGATGACGAAGGCCGTACATGAGACCGGTTTGGTGTTCATGTGCGGTGTCCAGCCACGCTTCGGTGCTGCACGGAAGACCGCGAAAGCTATCGTCGAAGCCGGGACGCTCGGCGATATCTACTACGCGGAGGCCGTGGCCTGCCGTCGCTGCGGCATCCCGGGCGGCAGCTTTATCAAGGCCGATACAGCTGGGATCGGCACGGTGGCCGATATCGGTGTTTACGCGCTGGATGAAGTCCTGCATCTGATGGGTCACCCGAAGCCGGTCGCCGTTTCGGGCATCACCAACAATCTCCTGGGCACGACACACGAGCCCGTCGAGGGCCAGTGGCATTGGGTACCGGAGGATCTGGAGGTCGAAGACTTTGGCGTCGCGACTGTGCGGTTCGAGAACGGTGCGTTGCTGGTCTTCAAGACGTCGTGGATCATGCACATGGATTCCCTGGGCAGCAACCTCATCCTCGGCACCAAGGCCGGCCTGAGAATGCGGCCGCTGACGCTCTTCACCCACGAGTACAACCGACTCGTCGATATCGCGCTTCAGCCGGGCAAGAAGGATGGGGATCTCTTCCTTGCGAAGAACATGGGCTTCGCGGAAGCGATTTGGAATGGCACGCCCTCGCCGGTGCCTGCGGATGAGATGCTCATCACCAATGTGATCATCCAGGGGCTGATTGACTCAAGCAAGGCTGGGCGTGAGGTCGAGGTGTCCGTTCCCGAGGTATGAGTCTGTCGCGAGAAGTCCTCTCTTCGTTCTGACGGTTGCCTGGCTGTGTCGTGCTGTGGGCGTTGTCCTGCAGGGGGTACAATGGCTTCGACCGTTGCGCCGCTTCCACCATCGGGCATAGAGAGGGTCTGGGTTGTTGATCCAGTCGCGCTTAGCGCACCGGAGCAGACTTCGCGGCGCGCGCAGAAATCGAAGAATGTTCTCACACATTTAGGCACTACAAGGAGACCACCAATGCTACGAGTAGCAATGCTCAGTTTCGCTCATGTACACGCTAATGGTTATGCACAGGCCGTCGTCGATCACCCAGAGGCCGAGATCGTCGCGATCTGGGAGGATGACAAGGGCCGGGGAGAGGCTGCGAGCGAGCGCTTCGGCATCCAGTATGAGATGGATTTGGAGAAGGTCGTCAGCCGTGATGACGTCGATGCTGTCGTCATCAATGCCTACACGTCCCAGCACCCGTGGGTCATCAAGACCGCGCTCAAGTACAAGAAGCACGTTTTCACTGAGAAGGCGCTGACAATTGCCACCTCCGACGCCGACGAGATCGTCGATCTGGTGAACCAGAGCGGCGTGAAATTCATGATCTCATTACCGAGCCGCACCCGTGGGGAGACCCTCTTCATCAAAGAGGTGCTCGACAAGGGGTGGCTGGGCGATATCACGTTCATGCGCGACCGCGTCGCCCACAATGCCTCGCTCGACCACTGGTTCCACGACGGCAGCGCCTGGTTCGCCGACGCGGAACTGGCCGGCGGTGGTGCACTCTTCGACCTCGGCTGCCACACGGTGGACATAATGCGTTGGTTCATGGGCAAGCCCAAGAGCGTGGTGGCCAAGATCAACACGTTCTCCGATGCCTATGACATCGATGACAACTCCGTGATCGTGGTGGAGTTCGAGAACAAAGCGCTGGGTGTCCTTGATACGTCCTGGGTCCAGCGCTCCGGTCCCAACCCGATAGAGATCCGAGGCACTAAGGGTTACATTGGGCGGGATGCCAGCGGCGGGCTGATACTGAGTTCCACCGATCTGGATACCGGGGGCATCAGGGGGTACATTCAGCCGGCGAGGATGCCGGCGAACCTACCGTCGCCGATGGATCAGTGGGTCAGCGCGATTCTGCACGGTACGGAGATGACGATCACCGTTGAGGATGGTCGTAACCTGACCGAGATGCTTGAGCG
>CAZEXX010000029.1:0-17970 GCA_964516885.1 uncultured Anaerolineales bacterium
TTCTCACCATTGAGACCGGGCCGATCTGAGACGAACGCCACGTACTGACCATCCGGTGACCACCGGGCAGTACGGTTCGCGTGGCCTCCCCAGGTAAGTTGGATCGGCGTCCCGCCTTCGCTGGAGACCAGATAGAGATGCGTGAGATAGCGGCTTTCGTCCTCCGTCATCAGAGGCTCACGAACGGCATAGACAACGTCACCGCCGTCAGGTGAGAGTGCTGTCTCCGTGATCAGCGGATAGTGAACTTGGATCTCCGAAAGCCGTCCGACGTCCATTCCAGTCATGTTGTCCTCCAAAGACGAGGTTACGGATTACAGGTTGCACGTTGGAAGCTGAAGGTCCCATCGTCGAGCAACGCTCAACCTGCAACCTGCAACCTGGAACATGCAACGTCTTGTCTCAGTTCCGGTAGCCCGCCTGCGCCTGGATCACATCGATCATCGCGACCATGTTCTCCACAGGGACATCGCCCTCGACCGCGTGCGCGGGAGAGAAAATGTAGTTGCCGTTGACCCCGGCAGCCAGCAACCGCCGTGTCTCGTCGACCACATCGTCAACACTGCCGTACGGCAGCGTCTGCTGTGTGGACATGCCGCCGTGGAAGGTCAAGCGGCCGTGGTACTGCTTCATCAGCGCAAACACATCCATCACCTCGGGCTGGAAGGGGTTGAAACAATCAAGGCCGATGGAGATGAGGTCGTCGAAGAGCTCATCCACGTCACCACAGGAGTGGATGAAGACTACCTTGCCGGCATCCTTCACAGCCGCATACATCCGCTTCAGTTGGGGATAGAAGAACTCGTGCCAGAGCCGGGGACCCATCTGAAGCCCCCGCTGCTGGCCCCAATCATCGCCGAAATAGACAGCGTCGATATCGTACGTCAGGGCTTTCTCCACCTGAGCAATGTTGTAGTCGGCTATGGCGGTCAGCAGCGCATGCACAAAGGGCGGGTTATCATAGAGGTCCATCAACAACGAGGTCATGCCCCGCAACGTCCATGCGCGCTCATAGAGGCTGAACCCGATGCTGAATACGCGGAAGCAGTCGCCCTGCCGAGCCAGCTTGCCGGGAATGTCCGCGAAGAGCCGGGCAGCAAGTGGATCCGGGAACTCGTAGCCTGCCAGTGTCGACTTAGCGAGCACTTGATTCTCGACGACACCGATGTCCTTATCCACGCTACGATCCCAGATCACACCGAAGATATCTCGCAGCCGGTCGTTCCCCAGATCCTCGAAGAAACCGATGCCGTTCCCCAACGACAGAATGTGATTATCCAGGATCGGTTCCAGATCCTCCTGGCCGTAGTAAGCGCGCAGCTTCTCCGCGGCCTCCAACGTAAATCCTATGGACCAAGGTACATACGGCGGTCGCTCCGCGGCCAACACAGTGCGGATGATGTCGCGTTTGGACATTGCCTGCCTCCACTAATGTGTGCGATACTTCAGGCTCACGATTCACAATTCACGGCTTCGCCGCTGTAGTGAGAACTCAACTGAAGTGCATCAAGAGTCCTGAGCTGTGTCTCCAAAATGAAGAAACCAACAGACACACCCACAACCCACAGGTCGACACATGAATCGTGAATGGTGAATCGTGACGCCCGGACTCAACCCTCGGCTACGCGAGCCGCCACCAACCGTCTCGCTCCCCCCACCGCGATCCAGACGCCTAGGCCCAGCAGCGCACTGGCCACGTAGAACGACCACTCAGGGACCTCACCCCAGAGCAGGAAAGCCATCGTGCCGGCAAAGACGAACTGAGTCATGTTGATGATGCTCACGATTTGGCCGCGGAAGTACTTCATCGCGCGGTTGATCAGCGAGTGTCCGAGAACCGTCGGGATGATGCCAAGACCCAGGATGAGCGCGATCTCGCGTGGGCTGTACGGCTGGATCGGGTTCACGAAGAAGAGCGCCACCACCATACTGACGACAGCTGCAACCGCATAGAGGGGCACCAGATAGAGCCAGACTGTGGGGTGATGGCGATTCTTCCGCCCCAGAGCCATATAGAACGCATAGAAGAGCATGGAGCCGAAGCAGATCAGATCTCCGGCGAAGTAGCCGGCGCTCAGACTCAGGTCAGACGCCGTCAGGATCGCCACGCCGCACAACGAGATCGCCGTCGCGACAACTTCGTTACGCGTCAGCGGTTCCTTCACCAACCAAACCAGGAAGAACGGCATCACCAGCGGGATCAAATTGACAATCAGACTGGCATTCGCCGTCGGCGTCATGCGCGCGCCCACCACCCACGAGATCAGGTGCACCGCGAGGACAACCCCCGGCAGGACGGATGCGCGGAGGTGAGCCACCGTGTACGTATCGCGATGCCTACGCAGATCGCGGATGAAGATCGGCAGCAGCGCGAACGTGGCGACGAAGAGCCGCAGGGATGACAACACTGCGGGATGGACCGTGCTGGCCTTGATCATAATGACAGCAGTAGAAGCCGAAAAGACACTGACCAGAAGCAGTAAGGCATTGAGTAGCACAAGCACTCCCCTTCAACCAACGTGGCAGATATTGCACCGTTCGACGGCACCCTCACGATTATAGGGGGTTCGGGGACAAGGAAAAGCCAGACCGCCTGCCTGGAGCTCAATCCCAGACTCCTTGCCGCACGGTGCGGAGAAGGGAGAACAGGAAGCGACCGCGGAGCCACACACACGCGACAGCGGCGCGGATTTTCATCCGCGCCGCTGTCGCAAAGATGCCTCTCGTCTGGGCCCTGAGAATACCGATACTCTCTGCCCGCCCGTCGTGACGTCTACGCTAATCTCATCAGAAACCGGCGCCCAGAGATCGCGCTATGCCTCGACGTGCAGCATCCGAAACTATCATCGAACCCGGGCGGGAGTTCGTTCACCGGCAGGTCTGATGGCACAACCGCTCGCAGCTATGACTGCCGCCAACCCATCCACCGAAGTCAGCGCATACTGGGAAGCGGAGAGTTCCACCACCCGCTGCTGATCCAAGTCTACTCCAACCGTCCAGAGGTTATGCTCCTCCCGAAGCGCTGCAATCGCCCGGCTGACTCCAGGCGCATCCACATCATACAATACCACATCAACGCGTTCCCCTTCGCCATTGCAGGTGACCAGTTCCACATCGGGTGCCCCACGAAGCGCATCACACACCGGTCCCCAGGCCTCACCAGATCCATGAACCGCAACACGAACGGAGAAGATCTCCACTCTACACCTCGATGTGAACTCGCTAGTTATAGTTAGATTCTGGTTTAAACCCATTCTATCACGATGCAACCGCCGTGTCAAGGTGTGTTCCACACCCAGTGCGTTCCAGGATGGGAAGCAAGTCACCAGGCCAGAAGACGCTGCTGGACCAGCAGGCCGCAATCATCCATCCTGACACGCACCTTCCACACCAACACCCACCCCGCTCCGTGACTCGGAGCGGGGTGGGTCCCAGAAACCAGAGCTCAGATCAGCCTTTGAGTCCCGTCGTCGCGATGCCTTGAACAATCTGCTTCTGCGCGAGCAGGAAGATGATCCAGCCCACCCCCACCCCGTACCTCAGGCCAGGTGAAAGTTCGTCCCAGGTGACGATGCGCAGATCGATGTTTGCCATTATGATGAAGGTGAAGATTTCCCACACCCTATGCTGAGGAGGACTACCATGGGTTGGATGGTTCCCATAATGATCGCGTCTGCGCAGAAGCAGCAGCATGAGAAACTGTTGGCTGAGTTGATCGGCAAGGACAAGGAGGACAAATACGAGTTCAAGATCCTGCGGGGGTATCTGGGCAGCTTCCGCAAGCCGGACCGACTGCAGGCTATCCTGGAGGAAGAACGCCGCTCGCAGTGGGAGATGGTGATCAAGCTCAACAACGAAAGCGTCATCCTCCGCCGGCCGCGCCGCGCGCAGGCTTACGACACCGTGAGCGGATCGGAGACCGATCCCTACCGCACACAGATCGGCAGCAGCCTTGTCGCGCCCAAGCTATTCGTTGCCTTGGGGCTCCTGACAATGGGGTTGCTGGTCGCCTTCTTGGCCACCAGCAACCCAGAGATTGCCGTCGACGGCGCCAGGTGGCCCACCATTGCCGTCGCTATCGCCATAGGCGTCCTTATGTTCCTGGTGCTGGCGCTCAAGCGCAACCGGTAAGCAAGGCGGAGTGCTGTAGGGCACCCCGCCCACCGAGACGAGAATCGATGGCGGCCCGCATTCACGCTAGATAGGGCTGCCCGCCGCACCAATGACCTGGATCCCGCTCCGGGTTAGGCGGTACAGAGCCGCTGGGTCTGACGAACTAAATGGAGCATCTTCATCCACAGGGGGTACTGTCCGTGAGACACTTCGGGCCACCGGCAACCAGCAGCGGCTCATATACAATCCTAATTCGCAACCTATCCATATCTAACGGTCCCATGCTATAAAGGATATTGGGGATGCACCAAGGCCCTTGAGAGATCTGAGGCCACCGCAGTTCAGGCCGACCTCTCTTCTCCGGAGCGGATAGACAAGTTATCCAGTGAGGAGACAATGATGAACAGTACAGCTAACGCACCACAGGATTACGTATTGGAGCTGCAGTGCACTGCCTTGATGGGCACTGCGGCAAGCTGGCAAGAGTTGTGATCGATCCGGCAACAGACGAAATCACGGACCTGATTGTAGAAAAGGGAGCGCTGATGAGACTCGATCGCGTAGTCCCCATTCTTGCCGTCACAAGGGCCTCACCAGAGGGAATCTGGCTGAACGTGAAGAGTGACGAGATTGAAACTTACCCCAAGTACACTGAGCGGGAATTTGTGGTTCCTGTTGGAGATTGGGAGCAGGAGCGTCATGAGGCATACCAGACAGGCATCTGGCTGATGCCCTACGGCCAGGTCTTCTACGATCACGCCATCCCGATGCAGGCACACCACACCACCGAAGGGATTCCTTCAACACTTGACGCCATTGGCCGTGCAACCGCGGTTATGGGAACAGAGGGTCAACTGGGCACGGTGAACCATGTTCTGGCCGACCGTGAGAGCGAGGAGATCACACACTTGATTGTACGCAGGGGGGGCTTGCTTCCGGACTATCGTATCATGACCATCGATCAGGTGAAGAAAATCGACGACGACGGCATCCACACCGAGCTGACGGATGAGGAGTTCGGGGAACTGCCTGAGTACAAGTCTCGATCCAGAGCACGATCAGCACGCTGATCGATTCCCGCAGACTCGTAAACAAGCGCCCCGGAGATTCCGGAGCGCTTTGTGTTGATCACCCACCACCCAACATCCACCATCACGCCTCTGCCGCCCGCCTTCCGACTCCCACCGCTACCGGCGCCGGCACCCGCGCGGGGAGGATCGTCCGCGCCGTGATCGTCTGGAAGTGGTACCCGTAGATGGACATCGTGACGGCCAACGGCAGCAAGCGCGGGCGGTGGAGGAGCGTCCAGACCACCAGATCCCAGTAGTGGCGCCGGCTCCAGCTTCTGATCCCTAAACGCCAAATGGAGAGGAACAGGGCACGGATCTCGCGGCTGGTGACCGGCGCGCGCACCGGTCCCGGTCGGTATTCCTGTAGCAGCGCCTTGACCCGCGCCGTGAAAGGCCCGGGGGCGTAGATGGTGGCCATGATCTCCCGGTAGCCCTGAAGCAGCGGGTTGAGACCCATCGTGGGCACCACGTTGGTGGCCACGTCCACGTTGTTGCCGGCCGACTTGCCTGAGAGGCGGCCCTCCGCCTCCAGGCGCGCGTAGAGCTCGGTGCCCGGGACAGCCTGCAACAGCCCCACCATCGCGGTCACGATGCCGCTGGCCTGGATGAAGTCAATCTGCCGGCGGAAGATCTCCGGTGTGTCGTTGTCAAAGCCGACAATGAAACCGGCCTGCACCATGATGCCGGCACGCTGGAGTTTCTTCACGTCGGCAAGCATGTCACGGCGCCGGTTCTGGCTCTTTCCACACTCCGCCAGGCTCCCATCGTCAGGCGTCTCAATGCCGATGAAGACCTTGTTGAAGCCTGCCTCCACCATCAGCGCGACCAGCTCATCATCATCGGCCAAGTTGATGGAAGCCTCGGTGTTGAAGGTCATGCCGCGCCGGCGAATATCGGGCTTCTGCCGGCGCCACTCGATCAGTGCGGGGAGCAAATCACGCTTGAGAACGGCCTTGTTGCCGATAAAGTTGTCGTCGACGAAGAAGATGGAGCGACGCCAGCCCACATCGTAGAGCGCGTCCAGCTCGGCAATGACCTTGGCCGTTGTCTTGGTGCGCGGACGGTGGCCAAGCAGCGCGGTCACGTTGCAGAAGTCGCAGGCGAAGGGGCATCCCCGCGAGAATTGCAGCGGCATGCTGTTGTAGATGTCCAGGTCGACCAGCTCCCACGCCGGTACCGGCGTGCAATCCAACTCCGGATGCTCGCCGGTGGCATACACGGGCTGGGGCCGGTCCTGCGCCAGATCGGCCAGGAACAGCGGCAGCGTGATCTCGCCCTCGCCCAACACCAGGGTATCGGCCACCCCAGCGAAGGTCTCAGGTTCGACGGTGAAGAGCGGCCCGCCCGCCACAGTCATCAGGCCGGCAGCCCGGCAACGGGCCAGGATCGCACGTGCTGAGTCCTCCTGGACTGCCATCGCGCTGACCATCGCGATATCCGCCCAGGCCAGATCCCCATCGGTGAGTGCCGTGACGTTGAGATCTACCAGCCGCTTCTCCCAGTCGTCCGGCAGCATCGGCGCAATGGTCAACAGGCCCAGTGGAGGGAAGGCGGCCTTGTGGCCAACGAATTCCAGCGCGTGGCGGAAACTCCAGAACGTATCGGGAAACTTCGGGTAGATCAGCAATACGTGCATCACTCAGTCCTCTCTCCATCTGCGAACAACGCGCAAACCCACCTAAAGACCAGCGTAGCAGGTTCCGAGCATCTGTGCCTATCCGTGATCAATAAGTTAGCTAACATCGTGGCCCGTGGCGATGCATCTCTGTTGTCGTTAGCCGTGATGGTGGTGCACCCGGAAGCGTTCGGGCCTCTGGGTCAAACACATCCCAGGGGGAATTTGTGATCAAGGCCCTGGCAGCGATGGCGGATCGCAGGCACGCGCACGAGGATGCGTGAGGGGGTAGCATCGTGGTGGTAGGGAGTTACAGTCGCGTAGATACAGCCGACTCGCGCACCGCATTATGAAGATCAACGGAATACCCTGGTCAGTCAGGGCGCTGTTGCTCCCCTTTGTCCAGGTATGAATCCCTGAGCCAGGAAGCCGCGCCCCAGCAACGGGGCTTCAGGCCGCTTCCATCCGACTGGAAACCCGATTCATCCGATGCTACGTCGGTCTGCCGACGCGAGCACCTGAACTTCATCACGTGCGGATCCAGCAGTTCAGATCCGACCGCGTCACCAGATTGAAGTCTCAAGCTTCGAATACGTGGCTCGAGCCAGCTCCTCTGAGCGCGATACAAACGAACAACGCTAGGTGGGGCTGAAGTGAAGCGCCATCTAGCGTTGTTCCCAAAGCCGACGTTCAGTCGCGCGGATAGTACCGCGGCAGTGCCAACACCTCATCGCGGGAGACGCTAAGCGTAACCCCGTCGTCCTCCACAGACTGGATCATCTCCACCGGCACAACGTGGTACTCGGCAAGCAGGTTGCGCTTCACCACTAGGTGAGTGATGCGGCCTTCCGCACAGTCAACCAGCACATGGTCTACCTTGCCCGCCCCACCCCGAATGCAGCGTACCTTGGTGCCTCGGCCGATCACCTTGGACCCAAAAGCCACGCCCTCATTGAAACGCTGCCGAGATCCCGGACGGACGCTTCGGCCGCCAACCATGCCGTGGCGCTCCATCCAATACCGGACGTGCTCGGGCCTGTGCAATGAAGAATCCCAGCCCAAGCTCGGCACGCGAAACTCGACCGCCCGAAACTCCGGGAAGTCACTCAGTGAATCGCTCCCCATGGCCAGATGTAACTCGCCGTCCGTTGTGCTCTTGACCGCCGAGATCGGTATCACACGATCGTGCTTCTGAAGAAAGCCTTTCTCGATGATCAGGTCCGTCACATCTTCGGTGGCAGGATTCACCACCAGCCTCACCAGCTTTCCACATGGTCCGTCGTGGCAGTAGGCGCGAGCTCCGATATCGAACTTCAGCGGTAACTCACAGCCCTCCCCCATCAGGGGAACTCCATCCAAACCTGCACTCTCCATCTGATCCCTCCTTAGCTCTATGCGGTGCTAGTCTCCGACGTCATCGGCCGTCTCCTTCTCATCGACCCGGCACGCAGGCTACATTCTACCGACACGGACGCCGAAATCGGCGCCTTGAGTTTTCATGGAGCTTTATTATCTATATTTCCAATATCAATATATACTATAAGCCAGACGTTGTCAATAGGCACTTTGGGCAAAATCGGGTAAACTTCGTGTAGGTCACGCTGGCCTCAGTCCAAATAGATCCTGCGCCCGCCCGTCTCGTCTATCCGGGGCCCGTTCACAGGCCAACATCACCCACCGTATCGACCGGGCCCGGCCTTCGTTGACCCTATGGAATCGCGACATCTGCTGTCTTCGCCGCGCCGTCCGCGACAACAGCTCAACACCGGTCGCAGTACTCGGCTTCGCGCACAGGAGGAAGGCAACATGCTCAGAGGTATAGCCAAACCCATCGATCTCGCACTGCTGATGGTCTTGCTTGTTCTAGCCGTAGTTGTGGCCGTGCTCCTGACGCTACCGGAGCCCCCTGCCCCACCACCTCCGACGGTCACGCCCACCTCCAGCGTGACCCCCACGGTGACCGCAACGTGGACACCCATTCCACCGAGAACGCCCCGCGTGACGTCCACACTAATACCGCCAACCGAGCACCCGACTGCGACGCCGGTACTGGCGACGCCAACCCCGCGGCCCACCGCGCCTCCGGGATCGACGGCCACCCCGCTGCCCCTGGTCGCGCTGACCGTGCCCTTGCCCCGCAGTGGCTTCTTCATCCGCCGGCACAACGACTTTGGCGCGCCTGACCTCGGCGGGCTCGAGGCGCTGCTGGCAGACGGCATCACAGTTGGAGGAGAAGTCGTCAGCTTACCGCCCATCAGCCCCTTGACCGGCGTGCGCGTGCCGGCACCCAGATCTGACGAGGGTGCCCTGGCACTGCGGTACGGGCTCACAGAGATACCCCTGAGCGAGCGCCGGGACGCCGCGGCCACCCACTATCTGGAGATCGCACTGCGCACCCGGACCGGGCAGGAGACGGCGGCATCACCAGCCGTGGCCTACGTTTTTGTCGTGGACACCAGCGGCTCGATGGCGGGCGCAAAGCTGATCGGCGCGCGCGCCGCGATGCGCGCCCTCTTCGCCGAGATGCGTCCACAGGACACAATCGGTGTCGTCGATTTCGACGACCAAGTGCGCACCGCGCTGCCGGCAACGCCTGCGAGCGAGCTGACGCCGGCGGCGCTCGATCAGGTGCTGGCTCAACTGGTCGCACAGGGCGGCACCGATATCGACCTCGGCCTGATGGAAGGCATCGCAGAGGTGAAAACACTCAGCGCGGACCACAATGTCGTCAGCCATGTGGTGCTCTTCTCCGACGGCAACCCCACCGATCGCGTGACCGACTGGATGCAGATCCGCAACAATCTGGTCACGGCCATCGGAGATGCGACAATCCGCGTGTCAACCTTCGCCTTTGGCGCCGATGCCAATGCCAGGGAGTTGGATGCCCTGGCCGGCGTCACCGGCGCCGACTACGGATTGGTGGTCGACCCGTCAGCCGGCGGCGTGGGACAAGCACTGGCAGACGATCTGGCGCGGCGCGACCGCCTAGCCGCCAAGGATATCCGGCTGACCCTGCATATTGAGCCCGAAGTCGAGATCCGCCATTTCTTTGGCCACGACCAGGTCGGCGCACCCATCTCACGCGCGGCACTGGATCAGCCCGCCGACGAGGGACCAGCCGGCCCCGCGGCTGCGGGTGGCAACGGAGGCCTGCGCATCGTCGTCCCGGACATGGCCGTGGGAGAGGCCTATTGGATTGTATTGGAGATCGCGCTGCCGGCAGAGACGCCCCTTATCACCGCCGGGTGGGTGGATCTGACCTATGTGGACGCAGCAGCTGCGCAGCCGGTGGCTACCACCCACGCCCTGGCACTGGGTGCATCACTGGCCAAGCTGCCGGTGGGCCTCGTTCTACAACACGCGCTGGGCGCTTGGACCAGCGAGGTCGCCTTCCATACCCTGGATGACCTGAATCAGAACGACCTCGCCACTGCCGCACAGCGGTTGGCAACACACCGCGCCGCGCTGGATGCCGCTTACACAGACCTCACCACAGTCTGGGTGGCCAAGGAATTGGAGACGGTCACCCAGCTGTCGACGCTGGTAGACGCCCTGGCAGCCGGAGGGCTCACGCAGCGCCAGGGCACGGATGCCCGTGCACTACTGATATACGGACTGGAGGCTCTCGGGAAGACGCGCGCGGGGGTGTGGCGCCCCTGACGCGTACGTACTCCCTTCGCGTTCCTGGCGCCTTCGCGTGAGACATCTCCTTGTCCCCGCACTACGGGCACGCTGTTCTGAAACAGACCCATTTAGCTCGGTCATCTGCCCGGCAGCATCAGTGCTATTGCCGAAGCAGTAGCGCAGTCTGCCACCCCGGACCGCAGGGATCTTGCCCGCTCTGCTTCCGAAGGCTCCCAGGTGCGCAGCGGCGGTTCTGAGCAGACTGGTGGGAACTCGCGCGAAGATGCGGGCAAGATGCACGCATTCTGATGCCCGTGGTCCACAGACGCTCTAGGTGCGCTTCAGCCGTCTGCAAGCGCACCTAGCCTACCCGCGGATGAGGTACACTTGCAGCAGATGAACCCATTCCCACACCTGAACGTCCACTCATACTACACCCTGCTCGGGGCAACGGCGTCGCCGGGGCAGCTGGCGCAGCGTGCGGCCGATGAGGGCACGACCTCGCTGGCGCTGACCGACACCAATGTGCTCTACGGCGCCGTCGCCTTCGATCGGGCGTGTCGCGCTGTCGGCATCCGGCCCATCATCGGGTTGACCGTGACGGTCACCTGGCCCGAGGCTATCGAGCCGGCGTCACCCGACGCCGGGAGTGCGGGGCAGCTGGTGTTGCTGGCGCGCAACAACGCGGGTTACCGCTCGCTCTGCCGGCTGACCAGCTTGGTCCAGTCCAGTGCGCACCGCGAAGCGCGGGCTCTTCAAGGGCTCGCCGTGGAGCAGCTCCGGTCCAACGCCAGTGGCCTTGTCTGTCTCACCGGCGGGCGGCGTGGATTCAGCTACCGGTGCTTGGCAGGCAACAACGCTGCGCACGATCGTGCCGCCCACCGCTTTCTGGGCCGTCTATGCGGGATCTATGGCCCGGAGCACACCTTCGTCAGCCTGGAACTCCAGACTCCAGAGGACCTAGCGGTTGCCCGCCGGCTGTCTGAAAAGGCCGCCTTCCTGGGACTGAACACCGTCGCCATCCATCCCATCTTCACGCTGGTGCCGGATGACGCCCGCCTGCAGCTCCTTGCTGCTATCGATCACAACTGCCCGCTGGGCAAGGTGCCCCCCAAGGCCCTGCCCAGTGGCGGTGACCGTCGCGTTGCCGTCCACTGGCTCAGCGCGGAAACACTGTCTGAGCGATATTCAGCCTTTCCCGAGGCCCTGGCACGCACCCGCGACGTCGCGGCGCTCTGCACGGATAGGGCGCTCCCTGACGGCACGCTGCAATGGCCGAGGGTGGCGCTCGCCGGCGCACACACTCCCGCCGATGCCCTGCGCCGGCAGGCGCTCACCGGGGCCGGAGGCCGGTACAGCGTACCGCTGCCCGCCGCCGTGACCGCGCGGCTGACACACGAGCTTACCGCGATCAACACCCACGGCTACGCGCCACTCTTCCTGGCCGTCGCCGACATCGTGCACTATGCCCGCCGGAAGAAGATTCCGGTCAGCACCCGCGGCAGCGTCGCAAACTCCTTGGTGGCCTACGTGCTGCGCATCACCACGGTGGATCCCATCGAGCACGGGCTGCTCTTTGAGCGATTCCTGAGCCCCGGGCGGGCCGATCCCCCGGACATCGACCTGGACTTCTGCAGCCGCCGGCGAGATGAGGTGCAGACCTACATCCGCCGCACCTACGGCGAGGACCACGTGGCCCTTGTCGGGGCGATGAGCACACTCCGGCTGCGCTCCGCCGGACGGGAGACCTCCAAGGCTCATGGCCTGAATCCGGCCGAGATCAAGCGCTTGCTGGCGCACCTGCCGCGGCACTTCCACCCGGGACAGAAGATCAAGCCCGAGGATGAGGTCTTGGCCGAAATCGGCGATCCACGACTGCGGACTGTCGCGCGCGCCGCCTACACCATCGCCGGCTTCCCACACCATCTCAGCGTCCACGCCGGCGGCTTGATCATCACACCGGGCCCGCTCACCGATCTGGTGCCGGTGCAGATGGCACCCAAAGGCTACCTCACCACCCAATATGACCACCGGGACTGCGAGGCCATTGGGCTGCCCAAGCTCGATTTGCTGGGCATCCGCGCGCTCACCGTCCTGGACGATGCCGCGGTGGCCGCCCGTGACGTCGATCCGGACTTCCGTGTGGGCGGGATCCCGCTGAACGATCCCACCACGGCAGACCTGCTGGCCCGCGGCGATACCATCGGTGTATTCCAGTGCGACTCAGTCGGTGCCCGCCGCACACTGCGCAAGCTGCGCGCGCGAACCGTGCGCGATCTGGCAGTCGCCAACGCCTTCTTCAAGCCCGGTCCGGCCACCGGCGGTCAGGCCGACATCTTCGTGCGCCGCTATCGAGGCGAGGCCCCAACGCGCTACCAACACCCGTCCCTGGAGCCGATCTTGCAGCGGACCAAGGGCGTGCTGATCTTCCAGGAGCAGGTGCTGCGCGTCGCGACCGAGATCGCAGGTCTGTCGTGGGCCCAGGCCGACCATATCCGCCGCGGCATGAGCAAGATGAAGCCGGGGGAGATGCGCGAACTCGCGGGGAGCTTTGTCACGGGCTGCCTGCGCTCCGACGGCCCAGGGTTGACCCGGCAACAGGCCGAGAGTCTCTGGAAACAGATCTCGGCCTTCTCGGGGTACGGCTTCAACCAGGGCCACGCCACTGCCTACGCCGATGTCAGCTATCGCTCCGCCTACATGAAATGTCACTACGCGGCGGCCTTCTTCTGGGCGCGGCTGCGCAACTACGGCGGCTATCACCATCCCGCCATCTACATGGTCGAGGCCATCCACCTCGGTATCGACGTGCACCCGCCCCACGTCAACCATAGTGATGCGCAAGTCACGCTAGACCGCGGAATGCCACGCCCCCGGCCCGACCGGTCTCTGACCGAACCGGCCCCCACCCTCTGGCTTGGCCTGGGTCTCATCCGCGACCTGCGCCGCCAGGCCATCGCAGCGATCGCACAGGCGCGACAGGAGGGCGCCTTCACAAGTCTCCGCGATCTGCTCCTGCGCGTCGGCCTACGGCCGAAGGAGATCACCCATCTCATCCAATCCGGCGCGCTGGACGGATTGGGGGCCAATCGCTCGGCAATGCTTCAGGAAGCCCGCATGATGGGCCGGTCCGGGGACGCCCGCCAGCTGGCCTTCGACTTCGCTGCGGGCTACGCACCGGCAGCCACAACGGCACAGCGATTGGCCTGGGAGAAGCACCTCTTGGGCTACCCATTGACAGCACTACGCGAAGCGCTCGCCGTATTGGGCGAGTTCTATCCTGAAGCCACGGCCATCAGAAGCCTGCCGCACTCCCGCGGCCCGGTCGCCGCCATCGGTGTGCGGCTGCCCGGCTGGCACCGCGGCGGCTTCGGTCTGTGGGACGGCAGCGATTGGTGCTGGGCCGAGAGCAACGAGGACCTCAAGTGGCCACCCGTCTGGGAACCCACTATCTTCAGCGGTCACTGGCGGCAGGACCGCTGGGGTATGGGGTGGATGATGGTCGGGCAGTGCATCGCGGGGACGTTCTAGCGCTGTAACGTAGTATCGTGGCCACGTCCTAACGAAGGGGGGCGCTTCCACGTCTGGGGCGACAACAGAGTACGTGCTGCACGTTCCCGCAGCCCATCGCCATCGTGCGGCGCAGATCACAACCGGCCAAGACGTGGCGGTGCCACGTCTTTACATAGCCCCGCTCTCGCTGGTCCCCCGTAGAGACGCCCCGGTGGGGCGTCTTCCGCGGCAGATGGCAAGCAACTATCAAGGAGAACACCCGCCACCGTCAAGAACAAAACTGCCAAGGCGCGTTTCAGAATGGCCAACGAACACTCCAGGGCCTGACGATTGGCACGTGCAGGATACTCGCCCCAACTCTGTAACACCCCCAACGAACACGCGCCCTCACCTGGCTCCAGGCAAGGGCGCGCGAACGTCGACTCAGCTACACAATCAGCTCATCCAGCGTGCGCTTCGGGACGTGGTGTACATCTTCCTCATCGCGCCAGTAGTTGATGCCGGCTCCTTCGGCCAGATCCTCAATGACGACCGTCTCGGCGGGCTTGCCCAGCGCCAGGATCAGCAGGATCTCATACCGCTCGGGGATCTCCAGGATCGCGCGCAGCTTCTTGCGGTTGATGGAACCCACCATACAGCCGCCCAGGCCCTTCTCAGCCGCGCCCAGCATCATGCTCTGCGCCATAATCCCCTCATCCACGGCAAAGCCCTTGCTGATCTCCGTGTCGCCGAGGATCATGATGTACGCCATCGGTCGCTCGCCCTCCACCGGACCCGACCACTTCGGCAGCGCACCCGCCCAGGCCAGACACGGGAAGATCTTCCCGCGCGATTCCGCATCGGCAAACAGCTTGAACTTCAGCGGTTGGCGGTTCGCGCCGGATGGTGAGAACCGCGCCAAATCCACCAACTCCCTCAAAGTCTCCATAGAAACAGACACAGACTCGTCGAAACGACGGTAGCTGCGGCTTGCGAACACGAGTTCCTTTAGCATAGTTACCTCCGTGAAGTAGTTGCTGTCAGTTTCCAGTTATCAGTCGCAAGTCTCAAGTCGGAATCACGATTCACGATTCACGATTCAGGCGTGCTGGAGCAGGAGGATTTGGCTTCCGAATCTTGCAGCGCGGTGAAGATGAATGGTGAATCGTGACACCCCCAGTCACCCTTGGCTCAAGATTCTTGACTCTAGACTTCTGACTTGCGACTCTTGACTCCCTCCCCTACGCCTCAAAATGCTTAAACGTCGGCAAGTGGTCCTTGTTCTGCGCCAGCATCTCATTCACCATCTTCTTGATCTCGGCCAGTGAGAGCAACGACGCGGTCAGAGGCGCATAGGCGACGGCCTGGAAGACCAAGGTCGGATCACCGGTGAGGGCGGCTTCGACGGCCAATTCCTCCGACGCGACCGTAATCTGATTGAGCGGCGCAACCGATGCCGGCAGCGCACCAACGTGAATAGCATGCAGGCCGCCCTTATCGGCATAGACGGGTACCTCAACGCAGCAGTCCGGAGGCAGGTTGGTGATCAGCCCGGTGTTCGCCGTATTGCCGTGGTACTTGAAGGGCTCCCCGCCCAACAGCGCGTTGATGATATAGGTCGCATACTCGTAGCCACGCGCCAGATCCAGCGGCTCGGGATTGTCGAGCCAGGCGGTGATGTCGTCCTTCCAGTTGGCCCCACGGCTACGGTACTCGTCGAGGATGTAGGCATAGTGGCCGGGATTCCAGCCAGTGCCGTCGGTGCAGTAGGTCTCGATCAGGTCAGGACGTTTGCGGAACCACCAGTTGTACTCAGAATTATGGCCGCTGGACTCGGTGATGTAGTAGCCGAACTGCAGGAACATCTCGTTGCGAACCTGCTCCTCGTTGCGGATCTCCTCGTTCTCTTCCACTGCCTTACGGATCAGCGGGTACGCATCCTTGCCGTTCCACTTGTAGTCCAGGTACCAGGCCATGTGGTTGATCCCGGCACAGGTATAGGTGATCTCGTCCATCGGCGCGCCGATCCAGCGGGCAAGCATCGACGCAGTGCCCTGCACGCTATGGCAGAGTCCGGTCACCTGGACTGGGGACTCGCGCTGCATCGCGCGGCAGAGCATCGCCATCGGGTTGGTGTAGTTGAGCAGTGTTGCGTCAGGGCAGACGCGCTCCATGTCCTTGACGATGTCCAACATCACTGGGATAGTGCGCAGTGCGCGGAAGATACCGGCCACACCACGCGTATCGCCGACATTGATGTCGATACCATACTTCTTGGGGATCAGGATGTCATGCTGCCAGACATCTACGCTCCCGGCCAGGATCGTGCACAACACCGCGTCCGCGCCGGTGAGCGCCTCGACGCGATCCATCGTGGTCTCGACCTTGGCAGGATACCCGCCCTCATCGACGATGCGCTGCACCGCACGGCGGATGAACTCCAGCCGTTCTGCGTCGATGTCCATCAGCGCAAGAGTCGCGTCCTCCAACAGCGGGAACGTCAGGAGATCCTTCACCAGTTTTCGAGTGAAGCCAAAGCTGCCAGCACCGATAAAAGCGATCTTAGTCATCGTACCTCCGGGAAAAGATAGTTACAGGTCATAGATAGTACGGATCTAGTCTAGGTCAAGAGTCGAAAGTCACAAGTCCCACGTTGGAAGCCACCATTCACCATTCACGATTCATGTCCACTCGCGAGACTCCACTCGGAAGCAGAACCAAGTAGCTGTTGAACGAGTGAATGGTGAATCGTGAATCGTGGTTACCGGCTCCCCAACTCCACCACCCGCCTCCGGTAATACAGATAATCCACATACGGCACTTCCTCCGGCACCCCGTGATCGCAGGTGGGGATATACCCGCCCCGCTCGCGCATGACGGGGATGATGCGCTCAAGCATCGCATCGATGGCATCGCGTCCCTGAGCAAGCACACGCTTGTCGATGCCGCCAAAGATGGCCAGATCGGGATATTCCTGCGCTGTCCGCACGACGTCACAGCCGGCCGCCACCTCGAATGGGCTCAGCGCGTCAAGGCCGATGGCCTCCCGGTACAACGGAATCACGTGATCGGAGAAGCCATCGGTGTCCACCTGGATATACAAATGGCGCGTCTTGTCCATCTGGCGGGCCTTGGTGTTGGTGATCAGCTGCTGGTAGTAGGGCAGAAGGAAGCGCTTCATCATCGGCGGCGAGATCAGCGCTCCGCCCTTGTAGCAAATGTCCTCGGCCAGGAAGAACTCATCCAACGTGACGTGCTCCTGATGCCGGGCGATGACCGCGTCCGCCAGCTCAAACCACGCGCGCATACAACGGTGGACCACGTCGGGCATATCATAGAAGGCGTACAGCAGCTCCTCCGGCCCGAGTAGACTGCGCAGGTACATATAGCCGCCAACCAAGTTCTGCGTGATCATCAGGCCCTGTCCGGCAGCCTCCTTGGCCGCCGCCATCCGCTCGTCAAGATCGACGTACCGTTCTGGGCTGTTAGGATCCATCCGCCATCCGATCTTCTCCTCAAAGGACCTCATGTCCTTCACCGGATGATCGACATACTCGGGCATAGAGCCGTTTCGTCGCCCCCTGAAGAAGAGCACGTGCCGTCCGGCGAAGTCCTGCACGAGTTCGTACTCACCGCGGTCTTCCAGCACCGTGGTATCGAAGACAGGGCACAGGCCTGCCTCACACCAGCCCAATTGCCCAAGGCTGTGGCTGCCGGGCGGCTCAAGGTCAAACAGCTCGGGATACGACACATCCTGCGGCATGCCTTGCTCAGCCCACACCTCAAGCGAATAGAAACCGAATTCACGCTTGAGGAGCTGAATCTCCGGCGTGATTGCATACGTATCGCGCAGCTTCCGTGCGGAAGGCGTCATCGCATCGCGATCGATCATAGTATGTATACCATCAGCAGGTGGGTTCATCAATGAATCTCCCGTGCGAACAGCAGTTGCAGGTTGGCAAGTTGCACGTTGGAACGTTGATCTTTGTCAGTTGCTAGTTGCTGGTTGAGAGTAACAGGTTTCGAGTTGCGGGCCAATGTCCAGTATTCCGGAAC
>CAZEXX010000029.1:18070-21260 GCA_964516885.1 uncultured Anaerolineales bacterium
CCCTCTAGCCGCGTCACCATCTCATCGAGCACCCCAAACGTGACCTCCACGGCCTCCGGCGTCGTCAGGTCCACGCCGGCAATCTTGAGGGCATCTAGAGGGTAGACCGAGCTGCCGGCCTTGAGGAAGCCGAGGTAATGGTCCACAGCGCCGGGCTTGCCGTCCAAGATGCCCTTGGCCAGCGCGTTAGCGCCGGAGATGCCGGTCGCGTACTGGTAGACGTAGTAGTCGATAAAGAGATGCCCGAAGGTCGCCCACGTGATACCGACGCGGTCGTGGTCAAAGGTCACCTCGCTCCCATATCCATCGGCAAAGAGATCAGCCATCAGATCGATCATACCCTGCGCGCTGAGCCCCTCCCCGCGCTCCACCCGCTGGTGAATCTCCAGCTCAAATCGCGCCAACGTGGGCATAACGAAGAAGTACCGGTGGAAGTTGGACATAGCCTCCTCGATCACACCGATCTGGAACGCCACATCGTCGCTGGACTTGAGCAGATAGTCGCGAACAATGGCCTGGTGGAAGTTCGAGGCCACCTCGGCGACGAAGAGAGAATAGTCACTGTAGAGGAACGGCTGGGTTTCCCACGTGAGATAGGAGTGCATCGAGTGTCCCAACTCGTGCGCCAAGGTGCTCAGGCTGAAAAGATCGTCATTGTAGTTCATCACGATGAAAGGATGCATGCCCTGCCAGCCCGCAGAGAAAGCTCCGGCCGACTTACCCTGATTGGGGTAGACATCAACCCAGCGCTGCGCCAGCGCCCCTGTGCGAAGCGCCGACACATACTCCGCCCCCAGCGGCGCCAACCCAGCCGAGATCCAGTCTATCGCCTGCTCGAAGGAGACGCGAGCCCTGCTGGTTGTCAGTGGCGCCCAGACGTCATAGGGAGTCAGCTCCGCAACGCCCAACGCCTTGCGCCGCGCGGCCCAATAGCGATGCCAGGTCGGCAGGTGCTTGCGGAAAGTGGAGATCAGGTTGTGAAAGACCTCGGTGGGGATATTGTGCCGGAAGAGGGCGAGGTCCAGCGTCGACTCATGCCGTCGAATGCGCATGTTGAAAACGTTCTGCTTGATCGATGTGCTGAGACTGGCCGCAAGCGTATTGCGATGGGCAAGATAGGTGTCGTTATAGTGCTCATATGCGGTGCGGCGCGCTTCGCGATCAGCACCGGCCAAAATACCTTGGAGCGATCCCTGTGTCAACTCGATCTCGGAACCGTCGGAGGCGATCGCGCACTCGAAGACGAAATCCGCATCGGTCAACACACCGTGGATCGTCGATGCGCCCGAGAAAGCATCGGACACCATACCCAAGGCCTGCTCGATCTCAGCCGACCGTATGTGAGCTTGCTGTCGGAAGAGGTCATCAACGTAGTGACCTAAGGAGGCCAGACGCGGCTCTAACGCGACCCAGGCACGCAGCGTTTCCTCGCCGATCGCCAACAGCTCTGGATCGACAAACGCCTGTACCGCTCTGAACCGGCCCATCACACCCCGCGCGCGGCTCTCATCAAGCGCCGCTTCCTGATCGCGAACGTTGACCGCGTGGCGCAACATAGCGTACATTGTCACACGGCCCAGACGTACCGTTAGCTTTCGCATCACGTCCAGGCAGTTGGCCAGAGCCCCGGGGCCACTGCCCAGACGACCCTCAAAGGCGCTCAGCACCGTCAGCGCATCGGGAAGCTTGGCCAATTCGACCTCCCAGGCGTCGTGGGAGACAAACAGGCTCTCGGCATTCCACTTGTACTTCTGGTCGATCTCATCTCGGGTAGGAACTCGACTTTCAGGCATTGATTATTCTCCTGGTATTGGGTAAAGAAGCTATCAGCTATCAGCCTTCAGCGATCAGCTGTAGCCACTAAGCAGTAAGGTGTCAGCAGCCACGATTGTAGTTGATTGTGGAGTGCAGCAAAGCGAGGATCAGCAACGGACAACAGCAGTAAGAAAGAAGCCGCCCTTCTGTGTATACTGCCTACTCCTTACTGCATACTGCATCCATTGCTTAGCCGCCAACAACTGACAGCTAAGAGCTGACAGCTGATCGCTGTCGCTAGACTCCCACCACCACGTCGCCGGCCCAATTACGAATCGCTTTGATCACACTGAGCGGCACATCGGCGCTGGTGCTGGGATTGCTCTCCGACGGCGTGCCACGCCACTCAACGGTGACTTCACCGGCGTCACCTACGAACTCGATACGGGTGTGCATTCGGCCTGCACCGGGATCGGCGACCAGGCGCACCCGGGTCATATCCATCCCCACTGTGGCCAGCGCCAGCATCGCCGTGATATTGCTGCTCTTGGCAAAGGTGTGTGCGGCCTCGCGCGCCGTACCGCTGAAGAAACAGACAGGCTGGGAGAGTCCAGCCAGATCCACCAACGCCTCCGCCGGCGTCCCCTGCCAGGAGGATACAGGCTTGGTCTGTGTGATGGTCACCGAGGTCACCGGCGCAAGGGCAGCCGCCTGCATCCAGTCGACTGCAGGCAGCGCGCCCGCCGCCAGGAGCAGCCGACCATCGCTCCCTTCAGCCAGATCGCGCAGGCGCGCGTATAGGGCATCATCGGTGAACGCCCCGATGCTGACCACCAGCACATCCATTCCCGCGCGCAGCGCGGGTTCCGCATACATCCGCACGGCATCCTGCCCTGCAGCCTCGACAACAAGGTCCAGACGCCCGGAAAGGAACCGCTCGGGATCGTCGGTAAAGACGACGTCTTGGCTGGCCACTAACTCCACCAAGACCTCGTCCGAGCGCGACGTATAGTTCACAGTATCACGAACAAGGACTGCTGCCAGCACAGCATTCCCGGCCTCCCCGCGTTGCAGCGCCCACGCGACACGCCGCCCAATCGCCCCGAAACCAATGAGGCCGACGCGGGGCAAGGAAGAAGATCCATACACAGTACCACTTGGTCTGGTCACACACGATTCACGATTCACCATTCAGGTCACCTCAACAAAGATGCACGCGATTGGCGTACCAGCCACGACACAGCACCTGAATCGTGAATGGTGAGCAGCGGATCACAAGATCTGACTGCGAACCATCCACCTCCCACCACCCTCTCATTGATCCACGACAGACCCATCCACATGCAGTCGGGTCACGATCTCGCGCTTCCTGTACGGATGGCGTTCGGCGGCATCCTCGGCCAACTCGATGCCGATTCCGGGCGTGTCGGGGATG